>JABZHE010000166.1:0-2326 GCA_015259025.1 Atopobium sp.
CTTATTATGGAGCCCAATAAAACACTGGCTGCCCAGGTTGCCTCAGAGATGAAGGAGCTCTTTCCTAACAACGCTGTTGTGTATTTTGTCTCGTACTATGACTACTACCAGCCAGAAGCATATGTTCCACAATCAGATACGTACATAGAAAAAGATGCTTCCATCAATGAAGAGGTAGAGAAGCTCCGTCACCAGGCAACTTCATCGCTTCTATCTAGACGAGATGTCATTGTAGTTGCATCTGTATCGTGTATATATGGTATTGGCAGCCCTCAAGATTATGCAGGTCTTGCACCTAATGTAGATAAATCCGTTCCTCTTGAGCGCGATGATTTTATTAAAGATCTTATTGATGTCCAGTACGATAGAAATGATTATGACCTACAGCGTGGCATGTTTAGGGTGCGTGGAGACGTTGTTGATGTATTCCCGCCGTATGCAGAAAATCCGCTGCGTATTGAGTTCTTTGGTGATGAAGTAGAAAGTATTTCAGAGGTTAGCAATGTAACGGGAGAAGTGCTGAGAGAGTTTGATGCTATTCCAATTTGGCCAGCATCTCACTACGTTACTGAGCGTCCAAAGATTACCCATGCTCTTACAACCATCTCGGAAGAAATGGAAGCTCGTGTTAAAGAGCTTAAAGAAAACGATAAATTACTAGAAGCTCAGCGTCTTGCTCAGAGGACAAACTATGATCTAGAGATGCTTGAGACTATGGGTTATTGCAATGGTATTGAGAACTACTCGCGCCATTTGGATGGTCGCGCTCCAGGTGAGCCTCCCTATACGCTCATTGATTATTTCCCTAAAGATATGATTTGCATTATCGATGAGTCTCACGTTACGGTTCCTCAAATAAGAGGTATGTATGAGGGTGATAGGTCTCGTAAGGTTACGCTGGTAGATCACGGATTTAGACTTCCTTCTGCACTTGATAACAGACCGCTCAGATTTGACGAGTTTGAAGGACGCATCCCACAGTTCATTTACGTTTCTGCAACTCCTGGAGACTATGAAGAGACGGTCGCTCAGCAACAGGTTGAGCAGATTATTCGTCCAACTGGCCTTCTCGATCCAAAGATTGATGTCAGACCAGTAAGGGGTCAGATTGATGATCTTATTTCAGAGGTCAAAGAGAGAGTGGCAAAAAAAGAGCGCGTTCTTGTTACTACGCTCACTAAAAGAATGGCAGAAGATCTTACAGATCACCTGCTAGATGAGGGCATTAAAGTCAACTACATGCACTCGGATACCGCTACGCTTGACCGCGTAGAAATCATTAGAGATTTGCGCCAGGGAAAGATTGACGTACTGGTTGGAATCAACCTTTTGCGAGAAGGACTTGATATTCCAGAGGTTTCTCTCGTGGCAATTCTTGATGCAGATAAAGAGGGCTTCTTAAGAAACAGAAGGTCTCTTATTCAGACTATGGGCAGAGCGGCAAGAAACGCCTCTGGCCAGGTCATTATGTATGCCGATAAAATCACTGATTCTATGCGCATTGCTATAGATGAGACAAAAAGGCGCCGAGAAATTCAGGAAGCGTTTAACAAAGAGCACGGTATTGTACCTAAGACCGTTAAGAAATCCATTACAGATATTGCAGGCTTTATTGCTGAAGCTTCAGAAAACGTTGATAAACGTAAGCGCAAAAACGGAGAGTTCTATACCGCTTCTGATGACGAAGATTCGCTTGAAGAACAGCAAGAATCAATTCTTGAGATGCCTGCAGAATTGCTTGCTGAAGAGCTTCAAAATCTTCCGCGCTCAGAAGTTGAGGCTATGCTTTCTGGTATGGAAGCAGAGATGGCAGAAGCTTCTGCGTCTATGGATTATGAGCATGCTGCAGAACTCAGAGATCAGATTGTAGCCATTAGAAGTCAGCTTGAAGGCACTACGTCAGATGATGTTATCAAGAGGCTTAAAACAGGAGCTAGGAAGGGTAGTGCACACGCTACTCGTAGACGTTATAGAGGTAAACATTAAGCCCTGTTGTAGTGCTCAACTATAAGCTCGGCCATCCTAATGCCATCAGCTGCGGCGCTCATAATGCCACCTGCGTAGCCAGCGCCTTCTCCTACAGGCCATACACCTGGAGTGTTAACGCTTTGCCCTGTTTCATCGCGGGTAATCCTTACAGGAGAGCTTGATCTTGTTTCAACGCCTGTAAGAACAGCATCGGGATGAGCAAAGCCATGAAGCTTTTTATCCATGATCGGAAGGGCTTCTCGCAAGGTTTGTAAGACGTAGGATGGAAGACAGTCTTCAAGTGAGGTCCAGGTAACACCACGTGGGTAGGTTGGTTTTACCGAACGCGGTCCAGTAG
>JABZHE010000167.1:0-2302 GCA_015259025.1 Atopobium sp.
CCTCATTGACCGTGAGGAGCAGGATCTTGACATTGCCCTTCGTGAGCATCAGCTGTCTCACTACGGCATTTGCCCAAAGTGCTCCGCTCCAATCGACCGCGATTTTATCGTGTGCCCAATCTGCAATACGCAGGTTAGAAACGTTTGCCCAACATGCCATCGTCCACTGAACGCAGACTGGAAGGTTTGTCCTTACTGCCGTACTCGCATTCAATAACGTTTGGTTTTGTTCTTTATGATGGCAATCTGGTGTTTTACAACAGAGACTATGTAGGCGTCTGCTCCTAAGCTCCCGTGTGAGCAGAGTAGGCGCCGTGCCTGTTTCTATGAGTATCTACCTCTGAGGGGTTTTACATGAAGGTTTTATATAACGACGGCCATGTTGGCGAGATTAACAATCCAGCTGAAGAGCTTGAGGTTATTCGCCACGATGCAGCTCATTTGCTTGCTCAGGCTTTGAAGCGTCTGTATCCTCACGCACAGTTTGCCTATGGTCCAGCAACCGAAAATGGTTTCTACTATGACGTTGATCTTGGAGACACTAAGGTTAACGAGGACGATTTCCCAGCTATTGAAGCTGAGATGAAGAAGATTGTCAAAGAGAACCTCAAGATTGAGACGTTTGAGCTTCCTCGTGATGAGGCTATTGCCTACATGAAGGAACGCGGCGAGTCTTACAAGGTTGAGCACATTGGCGATCTTGCTCCTGACGCACACATTACCTTCTACAAGCAGGGTGAATACGTTGACATGTGCGTTGGTCCTCACATGCTCTACACCAAGGGTGTTAAGGCATTTAAGCTGACTAGTATCTCTGGCGCTTATTGGAAGGCCGATAAGAACAACAAGATGCTCACCAGAATTTATGGTGTTGCCTTTGGTTCCAAAGAGGAGCTTGCTCAGTACCTCAAGATGATTGAAGAGGCCGAGAAGCGCGACCACAGGAAGATTGGCCGCGAGATGGAGCTCTTCATGATGTCCGACTTTGGTCCAGGCTCTCCATTCTGGCTTCCAAACGGCATGGCTCTGCGCAACGCTCTGACCGATTACTGGCATGAGATGCAGGCTCGCTTTGGTTATCAGGAGGTTCAGACCCCACTGATCCTCTCGCGCTCCCTTTGGGAGACCTCTGGTCACTGGGACCACTACAAAGAGAATATGTACACCACCACGGTAGATGAAGAGGACTTTGCAATTAAGCCTATGAACTGCCCTGGTGCATGCTTGATTTACAAGTCTAAGCCACGTTCTTATAGGGATCTTCCTATGAAGCTGGCTGAGGCTGGTCTTGATCACCGTTATGAGATGAAGGGTGCTCTGCACGGTCTGTTCCGTGTTCGTGAGTTTACTCAGGACGATGCACACCTCTTTATCCGCCCTGATCAGATTACTGAGCAGGTCACGGATGCATCTCACCTCATTACCGCTTACTATGCCCAGTTTGGCTTCCCATACCGCGTTGAGCTTTCTACACGTCCAGAGGATTCTATGGGTTCTGACGAGGATTGGGAGCGCGCCGAGCAGGGCCTGCGTGATGCACTTGAGTCTATGGGCATTGAGTACGTTGTTAACGAGGGTGATGGCGCTTTCTACGGTCCAAAGATTGACTTCCATCTGACCGACTGCCTCGGTCGTTCTTGGCAGTGCGGCACCATCCAGCTTGACTTCCAGCTGCCTCACAACTTCCAGCTCGAGTACATTGACTCCGACGGTACCAAGAAGCAGCCAATTATGATTCACCGCGCTGGTTTTGGTTCCTTCGAGCGCTTTATTGGTATTCTGACCGAGAACTACGAAGGCAAGTTCCCTGTCTGGCTGAGCCCATGCCAGGTCAAGGTTCTTCCTGTTTCCGAGAAGTCTCGTCCTTATGCTCATGAGGTTGCCGAGAAGCTCGCAGCCGCTGGTATTCGCGTTAAGGTTGACGACCGTGACGAGAAGATCGGCTATAAGATCCGTGAGGCTCGTTCTCTTGACCGCGTTCCTTACATGCTCATCCTTGGTGAGCAGGAGGTTGAGGCAGGAAACATTTCTGTCCGCGACCGCTCCAACGAGACTCACACGGCAGAGCTTGACGAGTTTATTGCTCAGGTTGTCAAAGAGAATGCTGAGCGCGTTGGTTAAACAGGCTTCGGACAAAGTGCAGGTTACGTTTGGCGTAGCGCAAAATGTTGCGGCTGGCGAGAACAGCGACGGAGCTGTTGACGTCACGCAAACCGCGATTAACGACGTCATGCAAACCGCGATTGACAACGTCACGCAAACCGCAGGCGATGCGACGCAAACCGCAACCGAGGTTGTAGCT
>JABZHE010000168.1:0-2300 GCA_015259025.1 Atopobium sp.
GAATTACTATCGTGGGCATGCCCGATAGTTCCATTATGGAATCGCGCTCTCGTGTGCGATGCTCACTAAAAGCTGCCGGATTTACTATTCCTCGATTGCTGGTAACAATCAATTTGACGCCTGCGGATATAAAGAAGACTGGCACTGGATTTGATTTGCCAATAGCCGTTGCCATTCTTGCAGCTACTGGACAGATTCCTCAAGAGATTGTGCACAACAGGTTGTTTGTTGGAGAGCTTTCATTAAACGGAAAGATCTCTTCTGTCAGAGGTATGGCAGCGTATGCAATGCTTGCTAAGAAACTAGGGATGAAGCTTATTTCTTCTTCGGACTGCAATTTGTTTGGCTCTGACTGGAATCATGTTATTGGAATTCAATCGCTGCTTAATCTGAGCTTAAAGGATCCGTCATTTTGCAAGCCTTTAGCTCAGCGCCAGCACAAGGTAGACAATATGGCTCTGAGCGATAACTTAGATTTTGAAGAGGTTATCGATCAAGAACTAGTCAAACGAGCAATCATTATCGCAGCTACGGGAAACCTAGGCATGCTCATGATTGGTCCGCCTGGCGCAGGTAAAACTATGCTTGCTAAAAGAATTCCAACTATCCTCCCAGAGCTCTCTAAAGAAGAACGAGATGAGGTGCTGTTAATTCATTCTGTAGCAGGGTGTGAGACAGATTCTATTCAGGCAGGAGTAAGGCCCTTTAGGTCTCCACATCACTCGGCTTCTGTAGCAGGCATGATTGGTGGAGGTAGACCTGTGATTCCAGGCGAGATTTCCCTTGCTCATAAAGGTGTGCTCTTTCTGGATGAGCTACCAGAATTTGCTTCTAATACGTTGCAAGTTTTACGTCAGCCTATTGAAGATGGATACGTTCGTCTTGCGCGAGTTGATGGCATCTATAAGTTTCCTTCTCAGTTTCAGCTCATTGCTGCAGCTAATCCTTGTCCCTGTGGTTACTTTGGAGACAAAACGCACTCTTGCAAGTGCTCTCCAGGAAAGATTTCTACCTATCAGTCAAAAATTGGAGGTCCTTTGATGGATCGAATAGATATTGTGTGTGATGTAGCTCGTCCTTCTTCTGATCGAGTTATTCAAGGTGAGCTAGGACTCACGTCAGCAGGTATGCGCTCTCTTGTTGTCTCCGGTAGAGATTTTGCCTCTTGGCGAGAAACCCGTGGAGTAGATGGCACTTCTCACCAAAAGTACGTGGAGAGTTTTGATGAGTCAGCGTTGCAACTATTGCATAGATTTGCTCGAGGACTTCATTTAGGAGGTAGGGCAATAACGCGTACCTGCAGAGTTGCACGGACAATCGCAGATATTGCTCACCATAAAAAAGTGACAAAAGACGACGTATCTGAGGCTGTGGCTTATAGGTCTCGTTCTTTGGAGTAGCAATGGAGAGATGGGAGATTTCATCAGAAGACGAGGATTATCCAAAAGAGCTGCTACTGCTCAACCATCCACCTGAAGTGATTTATGGAATAGGGGATAGAAGCGTTTTGCAAGCACCTTGTATGTCTGTAATTGGGGCTCGTAGAGCCACTCCATACGGCATGGCAATTGCAGAAATGGCTGGCAGATGCGCTGCAGATAACAATATTGTGGTGGTATCTGGAGGAGCGCTTGGCTGCGACTACACTGCGGGCATGTCTGCGCTTAATGCTGGCGGAAAAACCGTTGTAGTAGCAGGTTGTGGCGCTGATGTGACGTATCCAACTACATCGCTAGATCTTTTTGAAGCTGCACGAGAAAGAAGAGGAGCGGTTATATCTTTAGATAGGTGGGGGACACCGCCTAGGCGCTATGCGTTTCCCAGGAGAAATGCAGTAATTGCAGCGTTAGGAAAAGTGCTTCTGGTAACGGAAGCAGGACTTTGCTCGGGCACCATGAGTACTGCCGAATTTGCTAACTCACTTGGTAAAACTATTTATGCAATACCTGGGTCTATCTTTTCTCCAGCTTCTGCTGGTACCAATAGACTAATTGCTGAAGGTGCTCAAATTATTCCTGATGAGACTTCGTTAGGCCTTGCAATTTCTTTAGATTTTGATTGCCTAGTTCAGGAACAAATAAAGCAAGACAAGAAGCTCACGCCACTTTTATCTGCACTTATCGCTTCTCCTTCAAGACCAGAAGAGCTTGCATGGAGGTTATCAGAAAACGTACTTACCGTACTAAATTCTCTAACTGATTATGAAGCTCGTGGAATGGTAAAAAGATTACCGGATGGAAGGTATACTCCTTCTAAAGACTTTTATTTGGACTCGTAGAGTGTGATAGGTGAAAAATGAC
>JABZHE010000169.1:0-2294 GCA_015259025.1 Atopobium sp.
ACGTTGCCGTGTTGTTTGTCTTATTTGGTGCGTAAATGGTCCCGATTTGGGTGTTGGAAATGACGTCCGCCATGCCGCCGATGTGATCTTCGTCGGGATGGGTGGCCACCAGGTAATCAATCTTGTTTCGACCAAGTTCTTGGAGCACCTGGGCAATTTTTGGAGCAGATCCTGTGGGCCCTGCGTCGATGAGCATGGTTTTCTCGGGAAGTGCAATGAGAATGGCTTCTCCCTGGCCGACGTCGATGAACTTGATGGCTACGTTTGTGCTGGTCTGCGTGGTGGCGGATGGATAGGCGGTGTCTGATTGGGACGGTGCGCCGGAGCCTTGCTGCGGCGATCCCGCAGGTGAGACGACAGTTGGAAGCGGTTGCGTCAGAGCGGCGCTAAAGTAGAGCGCCACGCTCAGCGCGGCAAGCACGACTCCAGCCTTCTGTTTTCCGGCGTATCGCTTGCGTGGTTTGAGCTTGCCTTTTATGAGTTGCTTGGAAGCGCTGGGGTCTTCGTAAATGAGGTTGAGTGCACTCTCGATAACCGGGAGCGAAAAAATTGCTGGTAGAAGGTATGAAAGCAGCGACGGCAACGCAAGTATTTGAGCCATGGCAAATGCGCCAGCGATTAGCACTGCGTTTACAACAAGCCTGGTAAGCCCTGACTTCCATCCCTTGAGATAGAACTGCGGAATGCCAAAAATGCCAAAGATGAGGGAAAGAATAAGCGCAAATAAGTAGTCAGATTGCTTGCCAGGGGCTGTATGGGGCGATTCAGTTTTGCTGTCAAATTGCTTTTGGTTGGGCATAAAACCTCTCTGGACACGTGCGTTCTGAAGAATCTTACCCTATTTAACCAGCCAGTTCAGGGCTTTCTGCATTCTTCCCTCAACGTTTTGGAAGTGGTTTCCGCGGTTGAGCTCAAACGCCGAGGTTATCCCCGCGTTCTCTAGCTCGCTGGCGAGAAGTTCGGCGTTTTCTCGCACGTGCATTATTTGCGGATTGGGGGTTCGTGCTTCTCGGTCACCCAGCGAAAGATAATCGTGTGTGAGGCCGACCGATCCTCCGCTGAGCTGCTGGTCAACGTAGTCCAGAAGGCTCGGGAACCAGAACGACCCCGATACAGCTCCGATGCGCTGGAAGGTTGTGGCGGGGGCGTCAACGTGCGGTGCGGCAGGGGCGCCTGGCTGGCAGCCGCGCGCGACCTGTGGCGACACGCCGGCTTGGGTTACACCGGCCCAGAGGCTGAACAGACCCGCGAGCGAATATCCCACAAGCACCCTATATGCCGGTGGCTCAGTAAGATCCGACTCCGTCCAGGGGATGACCTGGTTGATAAGGGTATCGAGCGTTTTCTGGGCGCCGTCGCCAAAGTTGGGTCCCTTGGCAAAAACGCGCGGGGCGCACCAGGGCGAGAAGTTCTCTTCCCACAGGTCAACGCCAATGTTCACTAGGCTGACGCCCTCAGGTACCTGAATGGGGGAGTTGTCGGCCACGTCACCCAAGAGGTAGACAATAGGAGCTCCAGCTACAGAGGACATTTGCGTGTGGATGGAAAGTCCGGAGATGATTGTTTTTCTCGCCACGGGGTTGGCGGGGTGTGTAGCTGCATCGGCGGTGGGGTGCGTACCCGCATCGGCGGTGGGGTGCGTAGCCGTGTCGGCGATGGGGCGCGTATCTGGTGTAGCGCTCATGCTACTCACTCAACGTCATTTGCAGGTAGTAGACGTTTTCGCGCAGGTGAGAGGCAACCTCGCGGTCGATGACACCCTCAAACTGCAGGCGCGAAATCTGATCCAACTCAATGCGCAGGGCGTTTTCTGCCACGTCATCGGCGTACTTTCGAGCGTCCGCAATCTGCTGCCTAAAGTGAGGCGACATTTTGTGTGAGCTCAGGTTGTAAGGCAGCAGGTAGGAGACTTGGGTGGTGCTGGAGTCATGCTCATCATTGATATTGATGCGGCCCCAGATGGACTCAATTGCTGACTCATGGTCAATCATCAGATTAGATGCGATGACTGCTAACTCTTCGTCGTCACCGTTAGCGATGCGCTCCAGGTCATCAAGCTCAGCGTATTCCATCTCAAGTGCGTATAAACACGCCTGGTAGTAGGACTGGTCTGCGTCCTCAAGGTGCCTGATTTCGCCGTCGATGATGCGTCGCGCTGCCAGCTTAAGCTCGTGAAGAGCAACGGTAATACGCGAGCGGTGGTTTGTTGTTGCAGCAATGTTTGCGATGGGTCCGTAATAGCCTACTGACCTGCGGATTGAAGTAATATCATCGACAATTTGATCCCACGGAAT
>JABZHE010000016.1:0-10308 GCA_015259025.1 Atopobium sp.
TTCCGATGGCGTAAGACGCTGGGCTGGACCAGACGGTGTACTTACTGAATACAAGCGCTAAATCAGTTTGAGTTGCTCTTTATTACCTGGATTTATTGGAGTTAAAACAATGGAGAAGAAGATGCGTTTTTCCTACAGACCTTCTACACAAAAACTTATTGCGGTTGCTTCGTTGAGTGCAGCTCTACTTTGCGGACTCCACGCTGCTCCTGCTCTTGCAGAGACTACTGATACGTCCGCAGTAAATGCCCCCGCTGTAACAACTGAAACTACTGCAACATCTGAAAATACTTCTCCTACAGCACCTGAAAACTCTCAGCCTGCTTCACCTGCTTCACCTGCAGCACCAACGACAACTGCTCCAACAACAAACCAGACACCTGCTGCCCCAACAGAGAATACAACGCCAACTCCTCAATCTTCTGGATGGAGACAAGAAAACGGTCAATTCCGCTATTACAAAGAAGATGGAACACTTGTTACGAGTCAGTGGATCAAAGATGATTCTGGTTGGCACTATGTAGATGCTGCTGGTAATGCAGTCAAGGGTTGGTATACAACGCCTAATGGTAAAACTTGGTATTTTGACCCAACTGACCCGCTGCATAAGGCAATCTTCGGTGAAACTGAAATTGATGGTAAGTTTTACTACTTTGATTCAACAGACGGACTTGTAACAAATGGATGGGTATATCGTTCAGCAAGTTCTTGGTCATGGGCAACTGAAGATGGTACTTACTATTCTGGATGGAAGCATATGCCTAACGGCAAGTGGTTCTATTTTGATCCGGAAGCACCTCGTCATCATATGTTAATTGGAACGATTCAGGTTTCTGGTACCTCATATTACATTGATGAATATGCAGGTATGATTTCTAACAGTTGGATTCAACTACCTACTCGTAAGTGGGCTTGGGCTCAAAAAAATGGCGCTCTTGCCTCTGGTTGGTTTAACACACCAAATGGTAAAACTTGGTACTTTAATCCATCTGTTCCAGAGCATCCAGCGCTTATTGGCAACGTCGAAATTGACGGCACATATTATCATTTCGATGAAAACTATGGAATCCTTAGAAATAGTTGGATTCACAATGATGATGGTTCATGGTCTTGGGTAGATTCCTATGGCTCATTCTATTCAGGTTGGAAACATTTCCCAAATGGTAAATGGTTTTACTTTGATCCAGAAGACTCAATCCATCGCATGAAAACTGGACTTTTCCAACTTCCTAGTGGTTCGTATTACGTTGATGAAAATGCTGGTATGACTTCAAGTAATTGGGTGTCCCTACCAGACGGAAATTTTTCCTGGGCTCAATCTAGCGGCGCGCTTGTCTCTGGATGGTTTACTACTCCTGGCAATAAAACATGGTACTTTAATCCATCTTCAATTGACCATGCCGCATACGTTGGAGAGCATTCAATTGATGGAAAGAACTACTACTTTGATAAAAGCTATGGTCTAGCAAAAAATGAATGGGTTACTCTTTCAAATGGTGTAAAACGTTGGGCAGGTCCAGACGGAGTACTGACTGGATTCATTTCTCCCGAAGGAGTCTTCTCTACAGATGACGGTTCACAGCCAACAGGAACGGTACATCTTCCAGGATTGACCATTAATGTTGGAGCTGACCATAAAATAAGACGGGATGGATAAAAGAAAATAGTAAAGATTTTTACTATCTTTCTAATGGTGCACCAGCAGATGGATGGCTTAATATTCATGGAACTTGGTACTATTTTAGTTCCAATGGAGAAAAACAAACTGGTTGGATTAATTCAAAGGGCAGTTGGTACTTCCTTGATTCTGACGGCAAGATGAAAACCGGATGGATTAAAGATAACGGCAAGGACTACTATCTCAGTAATAATGGTTCCATGCAAACTGGTTATGTAACCTGGGGTGGAAAACTGTATTGGTCAGCTGCTGATGGCGCCATGGAGGAGCAGCCTTGCTACTACCCTGATATGTACCGTTACGCTCAAAACTACTATAGCGCCACTAACTGGCTCATTCAGATTGATACTACTGGCAATCGCTTTGCTGTATACAGGGGTTCACACGGCAACTGGGTTGTTTGGTACGAATGGCAGTGCACTACAGGAGCACCAGGCATGTGGACCCCTCATGGTCAATTTACCGTAGGTAACAAGGGTCTCTACTTTGGCTCTGGCTTTAGATGCTGGTATTACACGACCATTTCTGGTGAGTATCTTATTCACTCCATTCTCTATAACTCCGACGGTTATACCGTCCGTGATGGTAGGCTTGGATACAACGGTTCCCACGGTTGCGTACGTCTTGCAACAGAAAATGCTAAGTGGGTTTATGACAACATCCCTTATGGAACTAAGATTGTCATTTGGTAATCCAACTAGTTACATCGCTCTATAGCAATAAACCCCAACTCATATTGAGCTGGGGTTTATTTGTTAGCTTATAAAATGTGGTTACGCAAAATACTTTGCTTCAAAATCCTTAAATTGCTCTGGAGTAGCGTTTTGATCTACCGAGAAGGACTGTGCAACCGCTACGGCCTGCTGTCTTCTGAGACCAGCCTTATCCTCGTCTCCTAGTTGCTCATAAACGTGAGAGAGCCTGTCGAGGGCATACACCACATACTCTGCAACTGAATCAGCTACGCCGGAGAGCAACATCATCGTTACAAGAGAGTCTGGCGAAAGCGCAAGAGCAGTCTCTGGGCTCAAATCAATGAGCTCTGCAACAGCTGCCTCTACCCCATCGAGTGACTCTTCAGTTTGAGTCTCTAAAGCATTTCCCAAACCTGCTGTGACCGTTGAAGTAAAGTCATCGATTACTTCCAAAATGTAATCTCGTTGAAGCATTTTGTTCCAATCTACTAGTTAGTAGGAACAGGAATACGTAAGTGATCAAATGCAGCATGCGTTGCCTGTCTACCTTGAGGTGTTCTAATAATAAGCCCTTGCTGCAAAAGATATGGCTCATAAACATCTTCAAGTGTAGACGGATCCTCTGAGACTGCACTTGCAATGGTTGTGAGACCAACCGGACGACCTCTGAACGTCTCACAAAGCGCACGTAAAACACGCACGTCCATTACATCTAAACCAAGCTCATCAATCTCAAAGAATGAAAGAGCCTCTGAAGCTACCTGCCAGGTGATAGTGCCTTCAGCTTTTACTTGTGCGTAATCTCGTACACGCTTTAGCAAACGGTTTGCCAGGCGCGGCGTACCTCTTGATCGAGAAGCAATTTCAGCAGCTCCCTGCTCATCAACTTCTACATCAAGGATGTTTGCCGAGCGCATGACAATAGTCTGAAGCTCAGGGATAGTGTAGTAATCCAAACGATAAGAAATACCAAAACGATCACGTAATGGGCCTGTTAGAAGTCCTGTTCTAGTTGTTGCCGCTACAAGAGTGAATCGTGGAATATCAAGCCTGATTGACCTGGCTGCAGGACCTTTGCCGATAACAATGTCTAAGAAGAAATCTTCCATTGCTGGATACAGAATTTCTTCAACCTGATGATTAAGCCTATGAATCTCATCTACAAAGAGGATATCTCCCTCTTCAAGATTGGTGAGGATAGCCGCTAAATCTCCTGCTCGCTCAATTGCAGGGCCAGAGGTTGTATGAAGCTTTGAGCCCATTTCTCCTGCTAAAACACCTGCAAGCGTTGTTTTACCAAGGCCTGGAGGGCCAGAAAAAATAACGTGATCAAGCGGCTCGTTACGACTTTTTGCAGCCTCGATAAGAACACGAAGATTTGATTTAACACGCTCCTGACCAAGATACTCATCAAGTGTTTTTGGTCGCAGGTTTCTATCTTGCTCAAGATCTTCTGCCTGGAGTCCACTAGAAACTACACGCTGAGAAGTATGTCCTGGAAACGGAGCTGGAGTAGACGATGATTCAAAAAGATTATCTGCATCTGCTTCCCACATTAATTACCACTTCCCAAACGCCTTAATGCATATCCAATAGCAGTTTCAATTGTAATAGCACCAGCCTCTTCATAGCCCTCAAGAGCAAGCGTTGCTTCCTGAGAAGTAAAGCCCATTCCAAGAAGAGCTTCAATAGCCTCTGATTCTACTGAAGTAACAGCAGGTTTTGGAATGGCAGCAAAGTCTGCAGGAGAAGTAAGGCCAACAAGCTGTTTGAGTTCTGCATCTTTTGCAAACACATCGGAAAGTTCAATTACTAAGCGCTCTGCCTTTTTCTTTCCAAGACCAGAGACGCTCTTAAGACGATTGCCATCGTTAGTGGCCACAATCACAGCAAGTTGCTGTGGGGTAAACGTAGAAAGCACAGAAAGAGCTAGTTTAGGACCAACTCCAGAAATTGCGCGCAGACGATCAAAGAGCGCACGTTCTTCTCGCGAAGCAAATCCAAAGAGCTCCATTGAATCTTCTCTGACTACCATACGAGTTAAAACGGTAACGCCCGCCTCACCCGCTTGTGGAAGCGCAGCAGCTGTTGAAGCTGAGATACCCAGCTCATACCCAACACCGTTAACATCGAGAACAGCAACTGAAGGTGTAACGGATACAAGTGTGCCCGTAAGCTGGACAATCATAGTTGTATTCTTCCCTTTCCAAGCGAGGTGGTTCTTACAAGATTAGCGTAACAAACTGCAGCAGCTAAAGCATCAGCTGCATGGTCTGGGTGAGGTTGATGATCCAAGCATAAAATATTTTGAACCATATACATAACCTGCTGTTTATCTGCAGCTCCTGTACCAACAACAGCCTGTTTGATCTGCATTGGAGTGTATTCTCCAACCGTGAGACCTGCTTTAGAACAAGCGACAATAGCAGCTCCACGAGCATGTGCAGTAGGAATAGCTGATTTAACGTTTTGTCCAAAGTAAATGCTCTCGATAGAAAGAGCTTCTGGCGAGAACTTATCTATAACCTCAACAATCTGGTTATAGATTCTTCCCAAACGCATATCTATTGGCTCATCAGCTGTTGTAGTGATGCATCCATAGGCGCGTGCACGGCATTCAGAGCCCCTTGTCTCTACAATTCCCCATCCAGTGTGAGCAAGACCAGGGTCTATTCCAAGAATTACCATTGCACCTCCTAATATAGAACGTTCGTTCTATATTATCACAGAGTTTGTGCAAACGATGCAACTAATTTTCTGAGAAGGGACCTCTCCACATTTTGGGATCAACCATGCCAATTTGCGTGTCAGTTTCTTGAGCAAGCTCCTTTAAAAGCTCCAGCATATCCTTAAAGCCTTCCTGAGCCTCTGCTGGGTCAACTGACAACTCAGGCAGGTGCATAGAAGCTCCTTGAATTTCTCGCAAAGAATTTCGTAAGGACTCTACCAGGTCAGATTCGGAAGCCTTTGTATCTCTAATTCTGTCTTGCCAGACTGACGCGTGTGGAATTTGAGCATTTGTGAGGCTCTTTGAAGACATCTCCAGGACCTCAGTAGTGTTTCTACGGTCTTTTTGACGAGCGTGGAGCGTAGAAATAATTGCCTTAACCTCGTCAACCTTTCCCATTTCTTCCACAATGGCAGAAATACTCTTATTCCACTCAAGGTAGCTGGTAAGCACGTAATCAACAAACTCGATACGTTCTTGAGGAGTTGGCGCAACGTTTTCTAGGCCATCAGTTACAACCTCAGAGATATTCTCGAGAACTGCATGGTCAATAGCTGGTGAGAAGGTATTTCTTACCTTTGCAAGGTCAACAATATCTGCGTGATACATATCTCCCAGCGGCCACAGAGAGTGAGCGCTAGAGATCTCTGTTCCCTTGAGCGCAAGAATAGTTTTATCGGCAGTCTCGAGCGTTAGGTAATTATGCTGGTCAGCGTATGCATAGCCGTATGCACTCACCAATTTTGTATCGGTCAATGTCGAGAAAACCGTGTTGTCCACGGCAACCTTATGAACACGAAGTCTTGCGGTAAGAAGCTCTGCGGCACTTGTTGCTCGAGAATCTTTGTTTGGAAGCAGCAGAACGTGCACGCGCATAGGACCTAAAGCGTCTGACGCAAGAGCCATGGTAACAAGAGAATTGAGCGAGCCATCAACTGCAATAAACACGCCGTCAAAGCCAGACTTTACCGTGTAGTCTCGCACTCCTGTAGCCAATACGCCCCAGGTAGTAAGCGCGCTATTGTAGACGCCCGCCGTGTCTTCTCTATCAAAGTTTTCGATGGTGTCTTGGTCAACATCACAGACAACCATATCTTCTGAGAATGATGCTGCTTGTTTGATTAAATCTCCTGAAGGAGACAAGAAGAAGCTTGAACCACAAAACACCTGGTTACCATAGGCGCCAACAGCGTTTGCAGCGATAAGCCAGCTATCAAACTCCTCAACATCTCCCAGATAGCGGCTTTCTGCCACCGCCATGCCCATGGCGGACGACGAATCATCAACAGCAAAACCAAAATACGGCAGGTAAATGACAGCATCTAAAGAGTCGTCGACATCTTGCCACGCATCAAGATCATCGTAGGTAAAAGCAACGCCAAACGTAAGGCCACCTGCTTCAAACTTTGCAAGCTCAACGGTATTCTCGCCAGATGCTTGTGCGGAGCTGGCAGAACGAGCAAGAGCGCTCATGTGCGCAATCTGAGCAGTTAGTTTAAGTGGGGTTACAGCACCATTTCTGACGAGAAGGGCCTCGCTAGCTGCGCTTCCATCAAACTCTGTTACAACAGGAATAAGGGCCGCAATAGGAAGTTTTTCTGAAAGCGAGTTGATAATCTCAGAGAGATCTGCAAAAAGACCTTCTGTGTCAGCTTCTGGCACACTGAGCAGTCCCGTAAGCGTTGGCGCAGGATAAATGACTAGCTCAGCGCCTTGTTGTTGGGCTCTCTGAGCATATTCCAGCATGGTCTGAGCGGTAAACTCAAAATCACCAGCCTGAGTGTTCATTTGTGCAACTGCTATGCGCATACCATTCCTATCATAAAGTGCTTAATTTGTTTTTACCCAAAAACAAACAGGTGTAGTAAGAAAAAACGGAGCTGCAGGTAGCAGCTCCGTTCAGATTCACAGATAAGCTTAGCTTGTTGAATACGCAACCAGTCTTAGAGGGAAACCTTCCAAAGACCGTGAAGGTTGCAGTACTCATAAGCCTCAGCCTCAACGCCCTCCTCAAGGGTGAAGGTAGCAACTGGCTCCTGGCCAGGCTTAAGCTGTGCAAACTGAGCGCCGTTCTCAGAAACAAGAGCGATGAACTCAATGTAGTGCTCTTCGAGCATTGGATGAGCAACCTCACCAACACGGACGGTAACGGTGTTGCCCTCACGAGTAACAAATGGAACGTGCTTCTCAGCTGCACCGTCAGTAACGCCAGCCTGGAGAAGCTCAAGGTCTGCTGCCTCTACGTTGCCTGCGACACCGTAAACAACAGCGCCTGTCTCCTTGTTACGATAAAACTTTGCGTCGATCATTTTTTCTCCTCTCACGACATCCGAAGATGTCAGAATTTCTTAGCAAGTGCTACTTAAATAGTAACAGTTATTACTTAAGAGTAACCTGCAAATTTAGAATCGACAAAATCTAAACAATCTGTGCGTATCCGCTTTGACCAATAAAATCTTTAAGCTCGGTCAAAAGAACCATGCTACGTCCATCAATCCTGGTAGGAATTTCCATGCGCATAACATCGCCCATGTCTGTTTCTACCCTAATCTCAATACAGTCCATGCCAGGATAGCGCGAGAAGATCTGTCCAAGTGTCTCGATAGCCTGTCTTTGAAGTTGAGAAGCAGGCATATGAATAACGAGTGTCTTTGGTGTGTTGTTAGCACTGTTAAGCTCAATAGGATTAACTTCTTGAGCAATAACCTGGTCTCCTCTATCAGAGCGCTCAAGCTTTCCAAGAACAGAAATGAAGATGTCGCTCTGGCTCTCGCCAGTCTCTGGGTCAACATCTCCAGCAAGAAGTCTTGCAGCCTTCTTGTAGAGCTTAGGGAACATGACAATAGTGACGCTACCCTCCATGTCTTCAAGCGTAACAATTGCCATTGGATCGCCGTTTTTAGTAGTGCGCTTCATAACATTAGTAACCATGCCCGCAAAGCGAATAGGCTTACCTTCTGGAACTTTGAACTGCTGAGACATAGCACCGTTAGGAAGCTGAACCTCTACATTCTCTTCAATTTCTGCAAGGGCATAATCTCTGCTCTTAGCAAGGGCGTACTCATACGGACGAAGTGGATGATCAGAGACATAAATGCCTAAGACCTCGTACTCTTTAGTAAGCTTGAAACGCCTATCCCACTCAACACCATCTGGCTCTGGGACAATATCACTAAAACCGGAACCCTCTACCTCTGCAAATATATCAAACATAGAGAACTGACCAACAGCCTTATCTTTTTGACGCTTAGTAGCAGCATCGATGATGTTTTGTGGGTTGTTCTTATCCACAAAACTCATCATCTGCATACGGGTATAGCCTGTTGAGTCAAAAGCTCCTGCCTTGATAAGAGCTTCAACAACGTTGCGCTTTGCCTGGCTTGCATCAACACGATCGACAAAATCGTGAATGTTGGCAAAAGGGCCGCCCTTTTGACGCTCAAGCATAATTGCTTCACCAACACCAGCACCTACGCCACGGATTCCTGCAAAGCCAAAACGAATACCCTCTTTAGTAGCCGTAAAGTCTTTACCGGACTCGTTAATATCTGGCGGAAGAATCTTGATGCCCTCATGACGGCAAGCGCTTACGTAGTGAACAATCTTATCTGTCTTGCCCATGTACGAGGTAAGAACTGCTGCCATAAACTCATGTGGATAATGCGCTTTAATCCATGCGGTCTGCATAACAAGAATTGCATAGCCAGCAGAGTGGGACTTGTTGAATGCATAAGATGCAAACTCAAGAACATCGTCCCAAATGCTTTCTGCAACCGAACGATCAAATCCATTACGAACTGCGCCGTTTTTCCAGTGAGCCTCCATGGTCTCATCAGTACCGTCATCCCAGTGCTGGACAACTTCCTGCATGAGTTTGATCTTCTTTTTTGCTACTGCTTTTCTGACCTTGTCAGACTCGCCTGCGGTAAAACCAGACATCTTCATAGAAATCTGCATAACCTGCTCTTGGTAGACCATGGTTCCGTAGGTTTCTTCCAAGATATCGTGAAGACGTGGATCGTAGTCTTTGACTTCTTCTCTACCGTTCATACGGTTGATATAGCTGGTAACCATACCTGCGTTAAGAGGACCAGGACGATAAAGAGCGATAAGTGCGACGATGTGCTTATACTCTGTTGGCCTCATGCCCTTAATGGTTGCAGTCATACCTGCAGACTCAACCTGGAAAACGCCGGCGGTTCTACCTTCTCTAAGAAGTCTATAAATTTCTGGATCGGTAAACGGAATGTTATCTACATCGATATCAATACCGTAGTTATCCTTCACGTTTTTGATTGCACGAGAAATAACCGTTAGAGTTCTTAGTCCCAAGAAGTCCATCTTAAGAAGGCCCATGTCTGCGACAGAGTGGCCCTCGTACTGCGTAATTTCTACGCCGCCCTTGGTATCTACCTTGGTAGGAACGTGGTCATTTACAGGCGTAGGAGCAATCAAGACCGCACAAGCATGCACACCCTCACCACGATGCAAGCCCTCAATAGACAGAGCTGCATCAATGATTCTTCTAGCATCAGGGTCATTCTCGTACGCATCTTCAAAATCAGCAGAATACTGATCAGCGCCTTTTTGGCCTTCTTGAGCCTTATGAAGAACAAACTTAAGGTGAGCGTTAGGATCTCCTGGAATCATCTTAGAGAGGCGCTGACCCATATAAACGGGGTAACCCAGAACGCGGCACGCGTCATTTATTGCCTGTTTTGCCTTGATGGTCGAGTACGTAATAACATGAGAAACACGCTCAGATCCATAAATCTGACGGACGTGCTCAACAACCTCAAGACGACGCTCATCGTCGAAGTCCATATCAATATCTGGCATCTCTGAACGTTGAGGAGACAAGAATCTCTCAAACATGAGGCCGTTCTCAAGAGGATCAAACGAGGTAATATCCATGGCATATGCAACAATAGCGCCCGCTGCAGATCCACGACCAGGACCTACACCAATGCCATTCTCTTTTGCCCAGCGGACATACTCCTGAACAATCAAGAAATAATCTGCAAAGCCCTTTTTGCAGATGATGTCATATTCATACTCAAAACGATCTTTAACGTTAATCTCGTTGATGACAACGTTTTGCCAATCATCTCCATAACGTTTCGCAAGACCAAGCTCGCATTCTTTTCTAAAGCGCTCCTCTGAGGTCTCTCCTTCTGCCAAATCTGGAAATTTTGGCAGGTACATAT
>JABZHE010000170.1:0-2291 GCA_015259025.1 Atopobium sp.
TTATGAGTCTTCTTGAACAATATCGCCAGGTTTCCGTCAGCGATCTTGCCGATAGGTTTGAAGTTTCTTCACTTACCATTCGCCGTGACCTCGATGAACTTGAAGCTCAGGGCCTCATTTCTCGAAGCTATGGCATGGCCACGCTACTTGACCCGCTCTCTACGGGACTCAGTTCTAACCAGGTCACCGCGAAGTTCAAGCTTGCCCAAGCCGCTGCTAAACTCATCAAAGACGGCGACACGGTCTTCATTAACACCAGCTCAACCGCTATTAAAGTCCTGGAATTCATCAGCGCCGAAAACATCACCGTGGTTACCAATAACGGTAGCGTGCTGGCGGCTGACTATCCCCCATCAATGACCGTTTTGGTTACGGGCGGAGAAGTTCGCCCAGCTAAAAAGTCTATGACCGGCGATTTTGCACTTGCTTCGATCAACCAGATTCGCGCCGCGAAGTGCATCCTGGGTTGCTCGGGAATTTCTGCTGAGCGCGGCCTCACCACGCTGGTTTCAAACGAGATGCGTGTGAATTCGCTGATGCTTAAGCATTCTGAGCAGCATATTGTCCTAGCCGACTCGAGCAAGCTGGGAGTTAACTCCAGCTTCCAGTACGGATCCCCGTCCGATATCGACGTGCTGATGACGGACGAATCCGCGTCGATTTCTCAGGTAGCAGCCCTTGAAGCCGCCGGCGTTCGCAAGGTTGTACGCGTAAGCTTGTAGGATTGCCGCGGCGACCGGCGAGCAACGTGCGACGGCTGGCGAGCGACGCGCGGTCGGATTCAGCTCCGGATGCAGGTTTTAGGTGCGGTTTGCTATCCGTTTTCTTGTTTTGCGAATAGCACATCAAAATTTCAACTACCATGATCCGAAAATATTCATCCTCATGGATATTCATGAGGATGAATTCATTTGTATGCATAAATTTTTTAGAGGCCTATTTTTGGCATTTTGAAAACACAGCAAAGTCACTTAATCTGCAAAATCACCCCTCAAAAGTCTCATTTTACGCAGATTATCATAATTTACTGTGTTTTTTAGGGCTGTAAGTTATGTTTTTGGCTCTGTATATACAGATTATCTTACTTTGCTGTGGTCGGCCTTCTAAAAACGTGCAGATTATCCGACACAGGTGTGTTCTGACAGCTTTATCGTCACCCAAACGAAAAGCCCCGCCAGTTGGCGGGGCTTTGAAGTGCAGTTTTGTCGCGCACCGGGCATTGTGCCTGTCGCGCCCTTCGCGCACCGGGCGTCGCATGTCGCGCACCGGCGTCGCGCTCGTGGCGCGCTCGTGGCGCGCGTGGCGCGGACCAGAGAGCTTACTCCTCCTCGAGAGCAGCAGCAATCTCGTCGGTGATGTTCATGGTGCTGTAGACGTTCTGAACGTCATCGAGCTCGTCGAGCTTATCGATAAGACGCTGAACCTTCTTTGCATCAGAAACTGAGACGTCAGTTGGGGTGGTTGGAACCATAGTTAGCTCGGAACCCTTAACCTCAATACCCTGAGCCTCGAGGCCCTTCTGGACATCCTGCATCTTGTCGTATGCAGTCCAAACAATCCACTGATCGCCAGCATCCTCGTAGTCGTTTCCGCCAGCCTCGGCAACTGCCATCATGAACTCGTCCTCGTCGACAGCGTTCTCGCGGTCAGCAACCTTCTTCTCCTCGGAGACAATGACCTTGTCAACTGCGATGGAACCCTTGCGCTCAAACTGGAACGCAACGGAACCAGCAGTACCAAGGTTGCCGCCGGAGTGGGTAAATGCGGAACGAACGTCTGCTGCGGTACGGTTCTTGTTGTCAGTCAGGCAGTCAACGTAAACTGCGACACCTGCAGGACCGTATCCCTCGTAAACGATCTCCTCGTAAATGGCAGCATCAGCACCAGCGCCAAATGCCTTATCGATAGCGGCCTGAATCTTTGCGTTAGGCATGGAAACCATGCGAGCACGGGCAACAGCGGCAGACAAGCTAGCGTTGTTGTCCGGATTTGGGTCGCCACCCATCTTTGCGGCAACAGTAATGTTGCGGGAAAGCTTAGAGAACAGCGAAGAACGCTTAGCGTCGATAGCTGCTTTCTTGTGCTTGGTTGTGGCCCACTTAGAGTGTCCGGACATTGCACTCTCCTTCTTTAGAGGTTCGAAAACCTAATTATCACATTAGCCCTTATACGTTACACGAAATCAAGAAGCGAGAAAAGACTTATTTTGCAGATATGGAGACTTGCGCACGCCGTACGTCGAGAAACCCGTGGGCTCGCAAGCCTGCGCACCTCCACGCAAGTCCGCGCAC
>JABZHE010000171.1:0-2290 GCA_015259025.1 Atopobium sp.
TTCATTTGATGTGTAATATGCCCACAATTGTGCAGAATATCTGTCATAGGTGTGTTCCTTAGAAGCGGAATTTACCTATAGTTAAATTTTTTATATTTATCTATTCATTTTCTAGCATATTAGGTTAAGTTTATGCATAGAGATGCATATCAAGCAGTACGACCTCTAGCTGCCTGGCTATCTTGATTAGGAACATGTCATTTCTTTAGCAGAACCTACCAAAGCTGCGCTATTTTGTGCGCCAAGCCTAAAAGCCGACGCTAACACGCTGCAGAATCATAATCACTCACATATGAACTACCTCCCATTTCTTATGTCCAAGAAATGGGAGGTAGTTCACTTTGTCATTTGCGGTCGGTTGGTCTTCTCGCCCGTTGATTTTCTCGCCGTTGGGCCGCTGAGCTCCCTGCGGCGCTTATTTCATTGCAGCAAGAGCCTTTTCCCAGGCAGCAAGCGAGTCCACGCAGGTCTGGTACGCAACGCAGTAGCTCACGCGCAGCCAACCTGGGCAGCCGAACGAGTCGGATGGAACAGGCAGCAGCTCAAACTGCTTAGCCACATCACAGAATGCCTGAGCGTCTCCACCAGGAGCACGAACCCACAGGTAGAAGGCACCATCGGGCTGGATGTACTCGTAGCCAAGCTTGGTGAGGCCCTTGGTCAGAACTTCTCGATTCTTTGCATAAGCCTCAACATCTGCAGGCTCATCAACGCAGTCGATAATAACGCGCTGGAAAAGGGCTGGCGCGCAAACGAAGCCCAGCAAACGAGCAGCGCCCGCACAAGCTGCGTAAATCTCTTTCTGCTCTGGATTAGACGCAGGTACCAGCACCCAACCAATACGCTCGCCAGGAAGCGAGAGGGACTTGGAGTAGGAATAGCACACAATGGTGCGCTCGTAGACATCGGGAACCCAGGGGACCTCAATGTTGCCAAAAACAATCTCGCGGTAAGGTTCATCGGAGATGACGTAGATTTCTGTGCCCAGCTCAGCGGAGCGTTTACGGAGCATATTGGCAAATGCGTCCAGGTTTTCTCTGGTGTACACGGCGCCAACAGGGTTGTTTGGCGAGTTAATAATTACCGCGCGAGTCTTAGGCGTAAGAGCAGCACAAACGGCGTCAATGTCAATCTGGAAGGTTTTCTCGTCAGCCAAAACTTCAACACACGTGGCCTCGGCATGGTCAATCCACACGCGGTACTCAGGGAAGAATGGAGCGATAACAATAACCTCTTCACCTGGGGAAACAATAGAATTGAGTGCCATAGAAACGGAGGCTGCAGCTCCACAGGTCAAGATGAGGTCGTCAGCCTGAGCTACGTGGTCTCCAAAGCGGCGTCGCAGCGACGCGGCAATTGCCTCTCTAGCCTGAGGAATACCGATTGCAGGAGTGTAGCTGTGGATCTGTTGAGGAGGCAGCTGCATGGCGGCTTCGATAGAGGTGCGAACAGACTCAGGAGCAGGTACGGAAGGGTTACCAATCGAGAAATCAAACACGTTCTGAGCGCCAATCTCAGCGCGGCGCTGTGCTGCGTAGCCTGCAATCTCGCGGATTGAAGACTTCTCCGCTCCGTACGCAAGACTTTTCTGGTTGACCATGGTTTCTCGATTCTCTCGAAGCCTACAGTAACTACCTGGTAAAACGTTGGGTAGAAGCGTGGATGACGCTGTGGCGTATCTGACCTCACACAACCTTTGATAGATAGCATATTGGGCGAGAAAATCGATCTTCTCGCCCAAGCTTTAAAAGTTTTAACAAATTTGTATCTATTGCACGGATTTTGCTGTGAGTCGCACAATCCGAACGCAGATTCCGCGGACTTGACCGCGGGCGTGACCGCGGACTTGACCGCAGGACCTCAGCCTATTCGTAAACGGAAGGCTTCAGAACGCCAACAAATGGCAGGTTGCGGTAGCGCTCAGCGTAGTCCAAGCCGTAGCCGACAACAAACTTGTCGGGTACGTGGGTGCCCACATAACGAGGGTCAACAGCTGGGCGCTTGCCCTCAATGTCCTTGACCAGGAAGGCAGCAATCTCGATGGACGCGGGGTTACGAGACTTGAGCATACGCACCAGGTAAGAAAGGGTCAGGCCGGAGTCCAGGACGTCCTCGACGATGATGACGTGGCGACCCTCAATCTTGGTGTCAAGATCCTTTACGATGCGCACAACGCCGGAGCTCTTAACGCCGTCGCCGTAGCTGGAAACAGCCATAAAATCGATGGAGAGCGGGCACTCAATAGCGCGCATGATATCGGCCATGAACACAGCGGCCCCGCGAAGACCAG
>JABZHE010000172.1:0-2280 GCA_015259025.1 Atopobium sp.
TGGAGCACTTTGCTCTTCTACGGACATCAAAACATTGTTACTTGCAAGATTACGCAGCTCAGTGATCACCATGGTCATCTTCTTGTTAAAGCAGGTCTTTACGTCGTTGATGCTCGTTAATTGGCGCGAGAAAGACTACTTGTTTTAGCCTGTTTTAGCTAATCCTCTTTCTCTGATTGGTAGCTCTGAAGAATTCCGCTCAAGTACTCTTGGTATTTCTGCCTGGTCTTCTTTGGAGCTACTAACTCTATATCTGTTCCAAAGGTTGCAAGCCAACCATAAAACGTTGGAGCTTCCATTACAGAAACATGCACGTCAGCTGCAGTTCCATCAGAACTTGGATTGTTCAAAATAATGTTTTTTCCAAAACGGTCGTACACCGAGCACATTACGCGCTCATTAACGCGAAGCGTGACCTCAACAACCTCACCCGAGTACATGCCAAAGACACGCTCTTGATACTTGTCTATATCAAACTGCTTGATCTGCTCGTTAACCGTGGCGTCAGCATCAGAGACCTCAAGTCTAAACATGCGGTCCACGCGATAATTGACAAAGTTTTGATGCTTATCGTTCCACACAATAAGATAGTAGAAATCGTCGATATACGTAAGTTGAACAGGCGTTTCTTCTCTTACGGGAAGCTCTTCAATAACCTTATCTTTAAAGCCCTTCTTGCGATACTTAAATGAGACCTTTTTCTTCTGCAAAAGAGCTGTTTGAATAGCATTAAGAGCATAAAACACAGACTCATTTTGCGACTTAATACGACCCTCAACATGAATACGCTTCTTGAGCGTATCAGAGGTAGACTTCCCGCCCAGCTCTCCAATAAGGCTCACCAGATTGTTTGCCTTACGCTCCGTCAAAAACTTTGATGACTGTACCGCATCTGCCATCAGCATAAGTTCCTCTGCCTGAAACTTCCTGGTAGCCAGGCCATATTCAACAGGATGGCGCTGATAAGACTGGATATCGTAACCAAAATTCTGCAACGATTTAATATCGTCATACAGCGTCTTGCGTTCCACACTAAGCCCGCGTTCAGCAAGTCTTTCGATAAGCTGAGGGGTACTCAGACCGTGATTGTCATCGGTTTCTTCTTCAAAAATCTGAATGAGATGCAAGCAGCGGGTCTTCTCGCTTGGCATACTGCCTCCGAAGTCTAGCGCCAATAAAAAACTCCTGTCCATTTTAGTGGACAGGAGTCGAGAAGAACGTATGGTCAGAAACTCTTCGGTAAACGGCAAGTGAGTCGCAGACAGGCCGTAAACCAGCCGATGTTTAACCCCAAACCTCTTCTGCAATTTCTTTAACCAGCGCAATCTTTGCCCACTGCTCATCTTCGGTAAGCTTGTTACCAATCTCGCAGCTAGCAAAGCCACACTGGGGAGAAAGACAGAGGTTCTCCAGAGGCACATATTGAGCCGCCTCATGAATACGCTTGATAACCTTGGCTTTCTCTTCCAGCTGGGCGTGCTTGGTGGTGATCAGACCAAGCACAACCTTTTTACCAGCTGGAACAGAAGCCAGGGGCTCAAAGCCACCGGAGCGATGATCATCAAATTCTAAGAAGAAAGCGTTTACGTGCTCTTGAGCAAGAAGAGCATCAGCTACATCGTCGTAGCCGCCCTCGCAAGCCCAAGTGCTGTGGAAGTTACCACGGCAAACGTGCGTGTTAATAGTCAGATCAGCTGGAGCGGCATCAAGGACGCGGTTGTTAATCTCCAAGAGCAGAGCCTTAATCTTCTTGAGACCTTCCTGGTCAGCACCAAAGAAGAGCTCCGCACGAGGGTCAACCAGCACGCCCCATGAGCAGTCATCAAGTTGAAGATTACGACAACCTGCAGCATACGCCTGCTTAATAAACGCACCGTAGCCAGCAACAATATCTTCAAGAAGTTCCTGGTCATTAGCATAGTACTTGTCGGTCTGCTCACGATTCATGGGCATAATGTACTGCTCAATAAACTGTGCAGGAGCAGGAATTGTAAGCTTGGCAACAGTTGTCTCGTCCTCAAACTGCTGGACAAAGCGGAAGTGCTCAATAAACGGGTGCTCTTTGGTGAGCTCCACTTTTCCTACAAGGAATGTGTCATCAATTTTTGCAGTCTCATCATGGAAAGGAAGGCCGGTATTAGTTGGTGCATGACCAATACCTTCAAACGCCCACATAAAATCGAGGTGCCATGTTGCACGCCTAAACTCGCCGTCAGTAATAACCTTGAGACCAGCCTGCTTCTCCTTTTGGATAAGCTCTGTAATAGCTTTGTCCTCTAC
>JABZHE010000173.1:0-2238 GCA_015259025.1 Atopobium sp.
CACGGACACAATCCGCCTTCTTTCCCGTCGGGTGCGCGATGCGCCATGCCTTGCCCTTCTCATACGCCGAGGGACGCCCATTCCCTTTGCGCCAATTCTCATTATTGATGTCCCGAATCGCTCGCGCCCCTTGTAAATGCTTCGCCTGCGTTCGCCCGTTCCTCTTATTCGGCGGCATAGAGATTCCAGAAACTCGCTCAGCTTCCGAGCGAGAAAAGTTGACGTAGCTCTCTTGATACAGATGCATCGCATCCAGTACATCACGACGAGTAAGGCGGTTATGGTCGTCGTCGCTCCGTGCATCCAGTATCGGCAACAATCGCATGGCATCGGACAACAGCTCATCTTCTGCAACATCACATTTGACTGCATACGCAGCCAATACTGACAAACAATGATATCGGTGCCCGGGGCTTGCAGATTCCTCAATTTTCTTAATCCACCAGTCATAGAGTGCTCTGTTTACGTGCCATCGCCCGCGTCCTTCTCCGCGCTCAATGCGACGCTCGTACCACTCAGGATATTTCTCTTTCGCTTGTGCAAGCGTCAAGTCGCTCTGATAGTGGAACCCCGTCATTCTCTTGTCCTCTGCCAGATAGCTATTTAGTTGCTCTACGGTCGTTTTCTCGCCCGTCCGAAAGACTTTCACAGGATACCGCTTGCCGAGTTTCGACTGTGTACCAACAACCCGAAAGCCTTGAAATATCCCCTGATACTGCACCTGTTCACGCTCTGTGTAGGTGCTCGTATACCGATTCCAGACGAGATCTGTCAACGCATATTTGAACGATCTCAGCTTGTCGTGTAAATGCGGGTACAATGGCACTGGCCGCCCAAACAGGTAATACAGATGCAATCCATGTCCGCTGTTCACGGTATAGGTCGGTTGTGGGAAAAAACCGTTCTTTGCTTGAAAGAACAAATCCCTCAGATTCTGGTACTCCACACCGTCCAGATCAATCGCAATGCCATACAACCACCGCGCATTTTTCGCCGTACGGTTACGCCCCGAGTAGCCGATCGGCGACATGATGGCGAACTCCGCACCTTTCTGGCCAACAATCTCCCTCAGGTCATCAAACACGACATAGTTCCGCGCCTTATCACCCTCTATGACGGTCAGAATCCCATTCGCCTTAGCATCTTCGAGATGCCCACGTCGCTCAAAACTACCAAGCGGAAACATCTCGCGATAAAACTCCATCGGCGTTACTTCACTGTAGTTCTCTGCAAGATACTCGTTCTTCACACGATAGGACTGCTTATCTGTCATTGGCTTATTCTTTGCCTTTTTCTCTGCCACGTCTACACCCCCTAGCCCCTATTAGGGGGCTTATATTATCAATGAAGTTTTTTTACCTTTTGGAGGATAGGAATAGAACACCCCATACCCCTATTAGGGGGCTTATATTATCAATATATTTTTTTTACCTTTTGAGTATAGCACAGCCCGGAAAATCATGCTATACTTTTCGCGCTACTCACCCCGACACTCAAGTAGCAGAGGGGGTGATACAATGTCGATACGCGCCTTTGTGCAAGCTGTCACGGCAAGCATAGTAGCCTACTACGTTTGCAAGTGGCTAGACAGCTGCCTTCGTTGAGTGGCTAGCCCAAGGTGAGCACGCCCCCTAAATGTGCGAGAAGCCCCCGTAAGAACACCACTTCTTACGGGGGCTTCGTCGTTTGTGATACCTGTTTCGATACGCGCTTGCCTACTCGCAGTATAGCACATCCATGTTTTTTTTCAAGTGCTCGCCGATCGGCGACCGACTCCCGCAAAAATGCCTATTTCAAGCCTTGCTCTCTCTGCTCCTTTTCCTGCAAATACCGTTGATACGCTTCTGGATTCCTCTTTTTCCATTCTTCCTCGTTCATGATAGTGCCATCAAAGACAGACCATCCCTCCGTATTGTACACCGCGTTATAGACGCTCTGTATGCCCTCAGACGCGTTTTTCACCTCTTGCCTAATTTTATATACCTGCCAGCCGGTAAAAACGACGAGAACGGCAAATACGGCGATTACAGACGTATTTACGATATGCAGCATATTCATGTTGTCTGCCGAACGTTCCGCCCCTCTCATCGCTTTTGATAGCGCTTTTATGTCTTCTTGCGTCGGCATTGCCTGATTCAGCCGCGCGATTCTAGCGGCTAAATCCTCTGTCTGCTTCATGAGTGCGTCGTTCTCTTGCTCTTTCTGCCGCAGCTCGTTCTTCAGCGCGCTTTCGCTCCG
>JABZHE010000174.1:0-2214 GCA_015259025.1 Atopobium sp.
TAATTTGCGACTTCCTTCAGTCCAACCTGCTGGGCAAAGACTGATTTCTTAGAAATCAAGGTACGCAAAACCTCAAAATAATGCTGGGCTACATGATCCTTTTCAAATTTTTCAATTTGTTCTTGTAGCTTTATATCATCACCGACAAAAATTCTATATCCATTAGCGTTGGGTGCTTCTTCAAACATTACTCCCTGCTGGACCGACGTAAATGCTTTGATAGAGCATTCTTGAGGATCCTTTCCATCTACAGAAATCTTTACATCGTCTGCAGAATGGTTAACGGTGATATCGGTGTTTTCTAACGGTTTAGATACAGCATCAATAAATGCGCTTTTTCCTGAGCCGCAAGGACCGACTATGAAATTCAATTTATTATCCTGAAGTTCCAGCTCTCCGCTTAAAATATTTCTGTAATTGCTAACTTTAATTCTCATACTTCCTCCAAGGTATAGTTTCTTACAGAATAATATTTAAAAAGAAATTTTTATATTGATTAATGAAAGAAATTCCACCAGCGGCTACAAAACGTCGGTGAAAAAATCTACTACAAACTGACTTAGATTATGTATATAAGTCAGACATAGGGGTATAAGCAAAACCGTAAAGCAGAAACACGGTATGTGTTTACGGTTAGCTTGTGCCCCTTTTTAGGTCATCTACCTGTGGGGTTTCTCGCCAAACGGAACACGTACATAGGAAAGGATGATTCACAATGGGTAAGATTCTTGGAATTGACCTGGGTACTACAAACTCAGCTATGGCTGTCCTTGAGGGTGGAGAGCCAACTATTATCGTTAACGCAGAGGGAGACCGCACAACTCCTTCCGTCGTCGGCTTCCGCGCTGACGGTGACCGCATTGTTGGTAAGGCAGCAAAGAACCAGGCTGTCACCAACCCTGTAAACACTGTTTTCTCCATCAAGCGTTTCATGGGCCGCAAGTTTGACGAGGTCCAGTCTGAGATCAAGACTGTTCCTTACAAGGTTAA
Organism: Atopobium sp.; assembly: GCA_015259025.1. Lineage (GTDB taxonomy): Bacteria > Actinomycetota > Coriobacteriia > Coriobacteriales > Atopobiaceae > Lancefieldella. The sequence continues at coordinate 991 of JABZHE010000174.1, forward strand.
GGCTGGCACCGACGGCCGCGCAGTCGTCGAGATCGAGGGCGTTGACTACACTCCAGAGCAGATCAGCGCTATGATCCTTGCAAAGATGAAGGCAGATGCCGAGAAGTACCTCGGTGAGCCTGTAACCGACGCTGTCATTACTGTCCCAGCATACTTCAACGACGCACAGCGTCAGGCAACCAAGGACGCAGGTAAGATCGCTGGCCTCAACGTTCAGCGTATCGTCAACGAGCCAACCGCAGCAGCTCTTGCTTACGGTCTGGACAAGAAGGACCAGGACCACAAGGTTCTTGTCTTCGACCTCGGCGGCGGTACCTTCGATGTCTCCCTGCTTGACCTTGCAGACGGCGTTGTTGAGGTTCTTGCAACCAACGGCGACAACCACCTGGGCGGCGACGACTGGGATCAGCGCGTTATCGACTGGCTTGCAGACAAGTTCAACTCCGATAACGGCATTGACCTCCGCAAGGATCCAATGGCACTTCAGCGCCTCAAGGAGGCTGCAGAGAACGCCAAGAAGGAGCTCTCCAGCGCTCAGCAGGCACAAATCAACCTGCCATTCATCACTGCAGACGCATCTGGTCCTAAGCACCTTGACTACACCCTGACTCGTGCAGAGTTTGAGCGCATCACCCGCGATCTTCTCGACCGCTGCAAGGCTCCTGTAACCAAGGCACTCCAGGACGCAGGCCTTCAGCTCTCCGACGTCAGCGAGGTCATTCTGGTCGGCGGCTCCACTCGTATGCCAGCTGTTCAGGACCTGGTCAAGAGCATGACCGGCAAGCAGCCTAACATGTCCGTCAACCCAGACGAGGTTGTTGCAGATGGCGCAGCTGTTCAGGGCGGCGTTCTTACCGGCGATGTCTCCGGCATCCTGCTGCTGGACGTAACCCCACTGTCCCTGGGCGTTGAGACCCTCGGCGGCGTTGTTGACAAGGTCATCGACCGCAACACCACCATCCCAACCTCCAGCACAAAGGTTTACTCCACCGCAGCTGACAACCAGACCTCCGTTGAGATTCACGTCCTCCAGGGCGAGCGCGAGATGGCTTCTGACAACAAGAGCCTTGGTAAGTTCAACCTTACCGGTATTCCTGCTGCTCAGCGTGGTATCCCTCAGATTGAGGTTACCTTTGACATCGACGCAAACGGCATCCTGAAGGTCACCGCTAAGGACAAGGCAACCGACAAGTCCCAGGAGATCACCATTTCTGGCTCCACCGC
>JABZHE010000175.1:0-2204 GCA_015259025.1 Atopobium sp.
CTATCACATACAACAGCTTTACAATTATTCCGTGCTATGAGAATTAAGGGTCACGGACTGATTCACCATGACTCGCCAGGTGCCGGAATTCATACAGAGTCGTTAACTGTGGAGCTTGATCAAATCAAGAAAGAGGTATTTTCCAATCTAGGAATAATGCTGGCTAATCCAATTGAATTGGTAGTTGACGAGAAGAAAAGGACTTACCGATCGAGTGAAATAAAATTTCATACTTCGTCCCATTTTGCTCAGACATCATGTATGGAACTAACTCTCGGTAAATCAGCAATAAAAGTGGCATCACCTTTTGAACTCATGATTGAAATGGCCCAGGAACAAACGTTATTAGAAACCGTAATGCTAATTTCAGAATTTCAAGGCAGGTTTGCCATCGATCCATCTACCTCTGAATTAAGATCTAATTGGTATGAACCTGTCTTTCAAAAGGCAGACTTTGAGCGTTATTTGTCTTCAGTATCTGGATGCTGCGGAATAAGGAATGCTAGATTGGCGTCTTTGTATTCTTTTGAAAATGCCGCTTCTCCGATGGAAGTAAAACTTGCTCTTCGTGCTTCGCTTCCTGTATCCGCAGGTGGTTATGCAATTCCTAAGGTTGAGCTAAATAAGGAAGTACGGATTCAGCAATTAAAGAGCAGGAAGTTTACGGAGAAAACAAGGGCTATTGATTTATTACTTTCAAAAGGTGACTGCAATGCAGATACAAATAGACAAGCAGCCATTGAATACAATGGAGCCGTGCATGAATTAGCAGATGTTTCAATGCGCGATTATCAACGTAATAACGAACTCGTTTCAGCTGGAATATTGGAGTTTGTTATTGGAAAAGCTGAGTATGACGACATCGTTTTTATGGATAACATGTTTAATTCAATTAGAAATCAGCTGGAAATACCAAGAAGACATACATCATCTGATCGCAGAAAAATGGAAAGAGCTAAACGAATTAAATTGTGGAGTGAGCTAGAAAAGCTCCGTTAAATTCATGGCAAGTGAGCCTGAGACCCTTTTAAGTTGCCTAAAAAGTACAAAGAATCTGTAAATCTGACACAGATTCTTTAACGAAATCAGGCAAATCCACAGATTCTTTGATGCTTTTAGGCAAAAGTTACAGATTTTTTGCAGAAATCAGGCGCACACTCGGCGCACTCCTGGTGCGCTCTTCTCGCGAGAAACCCGGTGCACTCCGGGGTCTTCTCGCTGTGCAAGTCCCACCGCACACGATAATAAATGCGCAGCTTGGACGCTTACTCAGTAGCAGGGTTATCGGCGGGGGAGACGTGCATGTTGCCTTCGTTGCGAGCGATGTCCGCAAGCGTCTTGCTGTCCAGGAAACTGGAGGTCATGCGGCCGAGGTCTCGCCAGATGTTGATGGTGGTGCAAGACTCCATCTGAGGGCAAAGCGTGGTGTTTGTGCAGTTCAGGCAGCTAGCAGGAGCAAGATTGCCTTCGGCCGCGCGAAGAATCTCGCCCAGCGTGTAGTCCTCGGGCTTGCGCGTGAGTCGATAGCCGCCGCCCTTTCCACGCAGGCTCTCGACGTATCCAGCCTTGTGCATCAGCGCAATGACCTGCTCAAGGTACTTGCGCGAGATGTTCTGGCGCTCGGAAACGTCGCCCAGCGAGACCCAGCCGTCATGAACGGCCAGGTCAGCCATTGCGCGAAGCGCGTACATTCCCTTTGTAGAGAACATTCCGGCCACGACTACTCGCCGTCCTTGGCGCTGCCGCTATCCGCGTCCTCGGTGGTAGATGCGCTAGCCGCAGTGGAACCGCTGTTGTGAGCCTCGAGCATCTCCTCGAGCGTGTGCCATGCCAGCTCAGCGCACTTAACGCGTGCAGGCATGTGTGCGATGTCGTGCAGAATGTTGGCGTCTTCCAGCTGGTCAAGCACGGCCTCGTCGGTCTCTTCTCCGCGAATCATGCGACCGAAGAGTTTGCAGAGCTCAATAGCCTCTTCTGGAGTGCGATCAATCATCAGGTCGCTCATGATGTCGGCGGACGCCTGAGAAATTGCGCATCCACTGCCCACAAAAGCAGCCTCGGCAATCTTGCCGTCTTCAATGCGCACGGAAAACGTCAGCTCATCGCCACAAGAAGGGTTAACGCCCTCGTGAGAAACGGTAGGGTTGTCCATCTGATATTTGTAATCGGGGTGAGAAACGTGGTCCATAAACTCAGCGTTATAC
>JABZHE010000176.1:0-2201 GCA_015259025.1 Atopobium sp.
ACGCCGAACCATAGGCAGGTCCAGACCCCATAACATAAATAGTTGGCGCATCTTTCACCGATTGAGCCCAAGCCTGTGCTACTGGGGTAGTGCGATTAACCGCCTCTCTATAAAGAGAATCAACCTGGTCAAAGGCCGTTTCCATCTCACTCATACGAGCATAGCCTTCGGTTTGATTTACCAAGTTTGCAGCAATCAATAGGCCGACGCTCGAATTTACTCTCTCAGTTTTACTTTCATCAAGAGCGATAGACTCGTATTTGATTTTCTGGTCACATACCTCGGTTAACTGCGATTCCTCAACATAAACCGCAATCACATAAGCACCGTGGTCTTTTGCAACGCGCGCGGCCTCACAAGTTTCTTTGGTTCCTCGCATTGAGCAAACAATACAAATTGTTGACTCTCCAAGCGTGGCTGGTGGAGCAAATACAAACTCATTACTGGTGTGCATACGAGAAGATAGCACCGTTGCCTCGTGCGTCATAAAGTAGTCTGCTGGATAAAATCCACCATAGGAACCACCTGCGGCAATCCATTCAACATGCTTAAAATCATGCTCTGAAATTGCCTTAGCGACTACTTGCTTTACCTCGTCTTGAATCTTCATTTGATGCTCCCTTTGCCCAAATCGAGTCTTATTGTCTTTTCCAAGTGCGTGCAAGATAATTGATACGTAACGTTATAGATGTTTATAATCTTTTAAGCAAGAAAATTCAAGAAGAATATTTGATGAGTTAGCGAACGGCTAATACGTCACATTAAAGACGCATCATAGATTTTCCAGTGTCGATTGATCCAAAAATCTACATTCACCAGCGTGACGCACATATTTGCATCGGTTTTGGATCAAACACCTGCATGCAAAAAGCCCTTCTCGCCAAATGACGAGAAGGGCTTTAGCTTGTAAGTCTATGTACCGGAGCTCGAAGAGCTTACTTCAAGAAGTCCTTGACGGATGCGAGGACGCTTGGGGTATCCAGGCCGTACTTAGCAAGAACCTGAAGTGCGGGTCCGGACTCGCCATAGGTGTCCTGAACACCGATAACCTTAACGGGAACAGGAGCATTCTCTGCAAGAGCCTGGCAAACCGCACTGCCCAGACCGCCGATAACGGAGTGCTCCTCAATAGTCACAACCTTGCCGGTCTTTGCTGCAGAAGCGGTAATCAGCTCAGTATCCAGAGGCTTAATAGTGTGAATGTTGATAACCTCGGCGTTGACACCCTCTGCGGCCAGCTGCTCAGCAACCTCAAGAGCCACAGGAACCATAAGACCACAGGCTACCAGCGTAACGTCGGTACCCTCCTTGAGGACAATGCCCTTGCCAAGTTCGAAGTGGTAGTCAGGGTTGGTGTTGAAAACAGGAACAGGGAGGCGGCCAAAGCGCATGTAGACAGGACCGTCATGGTCGTAAGCGGCCTTAACAGCAGCCTCAGCCTCAACAGCATCGGATGGAATAATGACCGTCATACCAGGAATAGTACGCATAACAGCAATATCCTCGTTGCACTGGTGAGTAGCGCCGTCCTCTCCTACCGAGAGACCTCCGTGGGTAGCGCCAATCTTGACGTTGAGGTGAGGGTAACCCACCGAGTTTCTGATCTGCTCAAACGCACGACCAGACGTGAACATTGCAAACGAAGTTGCAAAGACCTTGTGGCCCGTAGCCGCAACGCCGGCTGCCATGCCAATCATATTGGCCTCAGCAATTCCGCAGTCCACGAAGCGCTCAGGATACTCCTCGCCGTACTTGCCGGAGCGAGTAGCCTCTGCCAAGTCAGCATCAAAGACGAGAAGATCGTCGTGCTCTTTACCAAGCTCTACCAGGGCTTTTCCGTAAGCCTCTCTGGTGGCAATTTTCTGTACATCTGCCATGTTATGCCACCTCTCCCTCAAGCTCTTTCATAGCCTGCTCGTATTGCTCCTGGTTAGGAGCCTTGCCGTGCCAGCCTACCTGGTTCTCCATGAAGGAGACGCCCTTGCCCTTTACGGTATGGGCAATGATAACGGTTGGCTGACCCTTAACGGTACGAGCCTCAGCAAATGCAGCAGCAAGCTGGTCAAAGTCGTGTCCATCAGCTACATCAATAACGTGGAATTTGAACGCCTTGAACTTCTCGTCAATTGGCTTTGGTGTGTTGATCTGATCAAGCGAGCCGTCAAGCTGCAGGTTATTGTTGTCAACGATGAGTGTGAGGT
>JABZHE010000177.1:0-2180 GCA_015259025.1 Atopobium sp.
ATGTTAAGCGCCTGGGTAGCGCCGTGTTACCTGTGGTGAACAAATGCAAATGATAATCATTAGCACTTATGCTCATATACTGACCCCTTCGTCAGCATTATGAATTATAACCATTTAGGGCAACCAGTATTCATCATTTTTCTGACAAAAGCCTTCCTTCGCAAGTTCTTCAAGTAAGCCAAGGGTAACCAGCTCATCAAGGGTTTCTCGCCCCGCATTGACCTCAATCTGGCAGAGCTCCTGGTGAAGCGTCTCAAACACCGCTCCTCCCTCGTCTTTGTGGGCGAGAAGAACGCGCAAGAGCTCAGCTCGCTTCTGCCGATGAGATCCCTCAAAGCGCGACTGCTTGACGTGGCTTTTGGACCTTCGCGAAGGGTTGGGAATGGTTTTCTTCAGGTACGCGCCATAGTCGAGAAGGGCGTAGTACCAGCTACGTGGCGTGAGCTCCGTCTCGTCGGCCCCCGCGGCATCCGCAACGCTTGCAGGACACGTAAGCTCTACCAGCGGAACAAGCTCGGAGTCTGGCACGCCCTCTGCCTGCGGATACAGCTCGTGCAGGAAGACCGTGCGCACGTTAGTCTCCAGGTAAACACCGTGCAGGTTGAACGCGAACGCACAAATACCCGCTGCAGTTGCGGGACCAATACCTGGAAGCTTTACCAGCTCCTTTGGATCTTGTGGAAAGACTCCGCCGGCCTCAGAAATTGCCTGAGCAGCTCGATGCACGGACAAAGCACGACGGTTGTAGCCCAGACCCTGCCATTCTTCAAGCACATCCGAAGGCGCTGCGGCAGCCAGCGCATCGACCGTTGGGAAGCGCTCCAGCCATCTCTGCCAGCGGCCATCTACACGGCTTACCTGTGTCTGCTGAAGCATAACCTCAGAAATCCAAATAGCATACGGGTCATACGTGCGACGCCAAGGCAAATCGCGATACAACTCGCGACCTTTCTTGGCTACGAACTCGACAAATGCACGCAGTTCCGGCGTGAGTTCTGATGCGGGTTCCACTTCGCCACTCATTTTTGTATGTGAGATTTTCTTATCGACCAATATTGAACTCGTAAGGCTTTTTCTCAGCAGAAATAACCTCACCATCAAGCAGGTTATCAAAGGTGCCGGCAGTAATCTCAGCCTCAATAGCGGCAGTGGCATTCTGGATAATCTGCTCATTACGCTGGGCATTCTCATTCTTTACCAGCTGGAACTCGCCCACCATCTCTGGCATAAGACCCTCTACAACAACTTGATGCAGAGTCACGGACGCAAAGAAATTACGCAAGGTTTTCTCGGCACTGCACCAAAGAGGCCCAAAATAGCACGAATTATGGCGAGGACAAGGCTCATTATTAGGACCTGCCCACTCACAGCTAGAAATAAAAACAGGTCCCTGAACTGCCTCGACAATATCAAGAACGCTTACCTCAGTAGGATCAATGGCCAACATCATGCCACCGTGAGCGCCACGCGTGCTGACAATTACTCCGGCAAGGACCAGGTCGTGCTGGATTGAGCGAGCAAAGGAGTATGGAATATCGTTTTCATCTGCGGCGTCGCGAACAGAAAGAAGCTTCTTTGGGCTTCTCACCAGCGAAGAAAGCATGCGGATTGCATAATCAGTTTTGCGTGAAATTTCCATTGGTTCTCCAAGTACCCCTCTTGCGTCCGCTTGAGGGACTGCTTTTCTCACGTATCTGGCTTGCGACCAGGTCTATCGTTGCTACCAGTTCAAAATTTTCCAGCCGCGCTTGTTTGCAAGCCTGGCAAGCGTTGGACCAGGGCAAACAGCGCACGGCGTTTGTGCTGCTGACAAAAGTGTTGCGTCCGAATAGTGGTCGCCGTATGCGTACACAATCTCCCAGTTGCCCTCGCCAAACCGCTGGTTGCACCACTCGGTTGCCGAGACCAACTTCTGGGCGCCCTCGATCACGGGGCCGTCAACCTTGCTGGTGTAGTGCCCGTCTGCTCCCACCTGCATCTTTGTGGCGAGAAACGCGTCCACTCCCAGCTTTTGGGCGGCCAATTCCGCGATAGGTTCAAACGTTGCTGAAACCAACAACACGCAGCAACCTTCTGCCTGCCGACGACGCACCTCTTCCAGCGCCTGAGGGCGATACATCCCCTCAATTACCTCGCGATGAAAATCGTGCATGACAGCATTTGCAAACTCAACGCTATAC
>JABZHE010000178.1:0-2162 GCA_015259025.1 Atopobium sp.
CTCGTAGCCCTCTTCTTCAACCTTTTTGCGATAACCCTCTGCAATAGGAGAGCCATAGCAGTCAGTTCCCGAGATAAACAGGACGTTTTTCTGGCCAATGCGATCTCTTAAGAAACGAGCAAAGAAATCTGCTGGGACAAAGACGCCCGCAATGTGTCCAAAGTGGAGATTTTTATTACCGTAGGGCATACCACCGGTAATGACAGCGCGCTTAGGAAATGAGGGCGATTGTTCATGTCGTAGCTTTCGGCCATGGATACCTCGCAGTTGGAATTAGTAGATTACGCAAATTATCTTCTTATTCTAATCTTTTTTGATTCACTACACGAATAGATTCAGAAGTCGATACTATAGTGAGTAGAAATTATGTAAGGAGAGTTTGTGGGAAGAAAAAAGCCAAAGACAAGCCTTGAGTTTGTCCTAAAGGATCCACCAAAGTCTGTGGTGACGCCCTTCCTTGTGGCTGACCTTGCACTTTTACTTATGTTTGTGTGTCATATTCCGCTGATGGTTATGGGAGAGCTCCCGCCAAACGATATTCTTCCAGCGGTGTTGGGTCTTCTAGGAAGCATGTTGGCAGGTGGCTTGATCCTTGTGTGGATTACCCGTGTCAATAAGCGAGATTTTAGGTCTTTGGGTCTTCGAGTAAGCTCCTGGCCAGGGTTTATGCGTGGAGTCACCTTTGGCTTCTTGATGGTACTGTTTACCTTTGGCTCCATCATGCTTATTGAAGGCTTTGATTTTAACTTCAACGCCTCCTATAACATTTTTGCTGCCCTCTTTTTACTTGTGGCAACACTTATTGAGTCCGCAGCAGAAGAAATCTTGTTTAGAGGCTACCTACAAACTGGCGTTGCAGCTAAGAGCTCTTTTCCTGTAGCGCTTGTGCTTCAGGCAGTGCTCTTTACTGCGACGTATGGACTAACGCCTAATATCTCTGTTGCCGCAGCAATCTCAGTCTTTTTGATGGGTATTCTCTATGGCCTGGTTTTTTGGCTTACCGATAACCTGCTTATGACCATTGCTATGCACTTTATTTGGAACTTTGTGACTGGCCCTATTCTGGGTATTTCGGTTACTACTACGCTTCTTCCTACCACGCTCTTAACGGCGTATCCTGCGGCGTCTGAGTTTATCTCGGGTGGTGCGTATGGTATCGAAGCAAGTGTTGTTACCATTTTTGTATGTCTTGCTGCCTGCGCTATAGTAGGTTGGAAATGTTATAAGGCACAAGGCGAGAAAACTAATGGCTTCAAACATGCTTCAGTCAATTGAGACTCTTTCAGTAGAGCCGGGAACACCGCTGCTGCTTCATGCATGCTGCGGACCGTGCTCGCTTGAACCTTTAAAGCATCTGAGAGAAGAGGGCTTTGAGCCAACCATCTGTTGGACTAACCCTAATATTCAACCTATTGAAGAGCATGACAGACGCCTCCAAACCTTACTGACGTGGGCTCAAGAAGAAGCTCATGTTGAGGTGATTGTGGCAGCAGATCCTCGAGAGCAGTGGGAACGCGCTGTGGCTCCTCAAGGATTTGAGCGAGACCGCCGCTGCCGTGCTTGTTACGCAATCCGTCTGGCAGAGAGTTGTCGTGTGGCGGCTGAGCGTGGGTTTGAATACGTTTCTACAACACTGGCTGTCTCGCCCTATCAGCTCTTTGATGCCTGCGAGGATGAGCTGGTGTCAATTGCACATGCTCATGGGCTAACGCCTGTGTGGAGAGATTTCCGTCCGTATTATCCTGAGGCTACAAAAGAGTCTCGTGAGCTTGGTATGTACCGACAAAATTATTGCGGCTGCAGATATTCTGCAGCCGAGGCTCAGATAGAGCGTCATGAAGCTCGTGACGCAAGAAAGGCAGCACGTCATGCGAACTGACGATTTTGATTACAACCTTCCAGAAGAGCGTATTGCCCAAGCGCCTGCTGAGCCAAGAGACTCTTGCAGGCTATTGGTGCTACATAGAGAAGATGGTCGCTTAGAGCATAAGCACTTCACCGATATTGTGGAGTATCTTGAGCCGGGTGATTTGGTTGTTGTTAACCAGACGCGCGTTATGCCAGCACGTCTTGTAGGCAAAAAGCAAAATACGGGCGGCGTGTCAGAAACACTGCTTTTAAAACGCCGAGAAGACATTGACGCCTTGGGCGGTGTATGGGAG
>JABZHE010000179.1:0-2162 GCA_015259025.1 Atopobium sp.
GCCCTCATCCTCACCATGGTCGTGCTCACCGCGTAGCCGCACCCGGAAGCACCCTCGCACCCGCGCTACTCGCGCCGTCCGCCGTCTGGCGAGAAACCCGTCCACTCCAAGCTCAACTCAACCTAGCATCACCTCTGCACCCGACAACAAAAACCCCGCAGGTAAACTGCGGGGTTTTAACGTTCTCTAAAGGTTATGTGGATAGAAGCTTAGATGAGCTCCATCTGCGTGAGAACTGCCGAGTACCAGCCGTTTGGATTAGCTGGATTGTATTTTGCAGCACCAGCAACAGAAAGCCTTCCGCCGTAGCCAGCAGCAAGACCAGCTGTGTGATCCCAGATAGCCTCTTCCCAGCTACCCCAGCTAGCAGAACCCCAACCCCATGCGTTGTAAGGGAGGAAGTTATACCTACCCTTTGTACTCTCAACTGCAGAAATGGCAGGCGAGAGACGCGGATCAACGCCGTAGGCCCATGCAGCCTCAGCAAAGGTTGAGCCGTAGCCGGCAAGAGGGGAACCAGCAAGATACGCATCAATTCGAGCACCCCAGCTGCTTACAAAGTTGGTCTTATCGCTTGACCAGTCAACATTTTGAGCCGAAGGAGTTGATGGGGTAGTGACTTCTGTGGTGTTACCAGAAGCGTTGGTAAAGGTAGTCTCAGTAGAAGCTTCTTTCAGAGCCTCTTCTGCAGCTGCTGCCTCTGCTGCTGCCTGCGCAGCCTGCTCTGCTTGCAACTGCTCTCTTGTTGCAATTGCTGCATTCATAGCATCCTCAGCAGCCTTCTTCTGCTCTTCTGCCTCTGCCATCTGTGCATTTAAAGATGACTGAGTCTCAGAAAGCTCTTTGCTGAGGTCAACAAGGTGGTTGATAGCATCTGAATTTTTGTTCTGGATAATCTCAAGATACTGAACAACAGCAATCAAATCATTAAAGTTATCTGCCGATAAAAGCAGATCAATAATTCCCATGGAGCCCTGCTGCATACGATACATAGCTCTAATAGACTCTGCAGCTTTTAAGCGCTGCTCTGGGAGCTGTTGTTCAATCTCTGCAATACGTGCCTCGTTATCTGCAATCTGCTTTTGCAGCTCAGCTACGCGCTGGTTAGCGGCATCGTAATCAGAATTGGTCTGCTCTACCTTGGCCTGGAGTTCTTCAAGAGTCTCTGCCTGAGCTCTTGAGACGCCAAACAAAAAGGTATTAACAACAAGCACTACTACAAGAAGTGCTGTCATAAGGGTAGAGCATGAAGGTAAGCGTCTATGACGCATATATTTGTTCAAATCGACCTCCGCGATTGGGGCTTCCGATTAGTACGCATGTTGTGCTATCCACTCATTACTGGCTTCAAGCGCGAGGTCAGATAACACTTAACCTCCAAAATACGCATAATCGCTTCTCTCCGCTCGTGCGAGGGTGTCAATTCTACTTGTTTTTGACTCCAATTGCCAACTTTGCAGAAAACAAGGCACTTTTAAAGTAGTAAAGTCATTAGATAAAACCGTGAACGGTAGAAAAAGAAAGGGCGAACGGATTGCGTACAATAGGTTCGTAATCAGTCCCCAAGGAGGTTTTAGTGGAGTCGGCAATTTTGTGGATTGAAGCGCTTAAATCAGCGTTGTTTGGCGTGGTTGAGGGTATTACTGAGTGGCTACCTATCTCATCAACAGGCCATATGCTGCTACTCAATCAGTTCTTACCACTCAATGTTTCTGAAGACTTCTGGAATATGTTCCTCGTTGTTATTCAGCTTGGCGCAATTCTTGCAGTATGTGTGGGATTTTTCCACAAGCTCAATCCCTTCTCGCCAAAGAAATCTAAGGACGAGAAGCGCTCTACCTGGAAACTCTGGGCAAAAGTGGTGGTTAGCTGCGTTCCTGCAGCAGCAATTGGTCTACCGCTCAACGACTTCATTGAAGAGCATCTTGGAAGCCCTTTTGTTATTGCCGCAACCCTTATTTTCTACGGCATCATCTTTATTGTGCTTGAGCTACATCGCGAGAAGGTCGCTGCAACGGTAAAGGTTGAAGCACCTCGTGGTAAACACATGCGCCCAGACGCCGCCGCATCCCTGAAGGCCCCCTCAGCCGACAACCTGGCTCGCGTTCAAGACATTGACAATCTGGACTGGAAGACCGCTCTTGGCATTGGTGTGTTCCAGG
>JABZHE010000017.1:0-9912 GCA_015259025.1 Atopobium sp.
ACGCCCATGAATAAGTTTTTGAAGGTAATGTTTGCGCTGGTTATCGTCGCGATGACTGGTGCAGCGATTCTGCAAATTGTCGCCCCCGAGTACATGGGAAGCAATGCCGCTTATGGTATTTCGACTGGTTGGCAGCGAGAGATTGGTTTTTGGAATCTCGCGGTGCTCATCATTTTGGTTACCACGTGTTTTCACTACGATTGGGTCTATCTACGTGCGATTTTGCTCGCGCTGATTCTGGGTGGTATCGGAATCGGAACCAATCATTTCATTCATTTTTTGAGCGCTCACGAGTCGGTAAATTTGGTAGGCGCTATCGAGAATTACGTTCTTGCAGTTGGTTGGATGATCGGCTGGAAGCTTGAATGTAACCGCAGAAAAGTCGAAGGCGCTTCCGAGTAACTGCGGAAAGATCGCAAGCGTTTTGCACGACGGCGCTACGAGCGAGACGTTATGCCCGCGACGTTATGCGCGCCTGATTTTCTCGTCATGTCTGAACGATTTGCCGGAAAAGTGCTCCATGTCTGAGTGGTTTTGCCTGATTTTCTCGCCATGTCTGAGCTGTTTTACTCAGACGTGATGTAGTTTTCAGGCTCAAAATTTAGGGTCAAAGCGCCTATCTTTCACGCGCCTGATTTTGTCAAAGAATCTGTAAATTTTGCCTAAAAATGCAAAAGAATCTGTGGATTTGCCTGATTTCTGTAAAGAATCTGTGCCTCAAATACAGATTCTTTGCACTTTTTAGGCGCATGCAGCAAAAGGCAGGCGCACGAAGCAAAATGTCGGCGCACCTGGCGAGAAACCCGTGCGCTCGCAGCCGCGCATGCAGTACCGTGTGGAGCACGGCGGCAGGGGAGAGCCGCTCACCGAAAGCGATTTCCGCCTCCGTGGACCTTCTACACAAAATCTTCACATATAGAAAAGACGAGTTAGCCAAGGATTTACCTGCAACATAACGTTTGTGCAGTTGAAAAACATAAACGCGATAATATAGTCAAAACGTCTTAAAAAATCAAGTGTTTTTCTGTTGACGCGCATTAAAATCTTGACTAAATTACTAGGTTGCGACAATTGCCACCTTCCACCCTTTTGAAGGAGGACAACCTGGTGTCTACCGCTAAAAAGACTTCCCTCACCACGCCTCAGGCGCATACTGGACGCAGGACGTTCAGTAAGATTCCCGCAGCTATGGAGCTGCCAAATCTGATTTCTGTACAGAAGGAATCATTTGAGCGCTTTATGGGAGAGGGCCTTGCAGAGTCCTTCGCTGAGTTCTCGCCAATTGAGAACAGCGCTGGAACCATGCAGGTCACCTTTGGTGACCATCAGTTCGGCGACCCTGCCAATTCAATGGCTGAGTGTCGTGCAAAAGACATTTCATATCAAGCACCTCTTTTTGTTGACGTCCGTTTTGTCAACAAAGAGACTGGTGAGATGAAGGAACAGCTTGTCTTCATGGGTGATTTCCCACTGATGACTGAGCGCGGTACCTTCATCATCAACGGTTCTGAGCGTGTTGTGGTTTCCCAGCTCGTCCGTTCACCTGGCGTGTACTTCTCGTCAGAGATGGACAACGGTGTTCTGGTCCACAAGTCTCAGTTCATTCCTGCACGTGGTGCATGGCTTGAGTTTGAGGTTGATAAGCGCGGCCACCTGGTCGTCTCCATTGACCGCAAGCGTCGCCAGAGCGCTACCGTTTTCCTCCGTGCACTTGGCATCGCTGTTACCGACGACGAGATTCTCTCGCTCCTTGGCGATTCCGATGTTGTTCGCAACACACTTGAGCGTGACGTTGCAACCACACGTGAGGATGCTCTTATCGAGATTTATCGTCGTCAGCGTCCAGGCGAGCCACCAACTGTTGACTCTGCCCGTTCTCTGCTTGATGGCCTCTTCTTCAACGAGCAGCGCTATGACCTTGCTCGCGTTGGTCGTTACAAGATCAACAAGAAGCTTGAGGAAGAGATTCCTGCAGACGTTCGTGTTCTTACCAAAGAGGACATCGTTGCAGCTCTTCAGTACCTTCTTGCAGTGCACGCAGGTGATGAGTCTAAGCACCTCGATGACATCGACCACTTTGGCAACCGCCGTGTCCGTACCGTTGGCGAGCTGGTCCAGAACCAGTTCCGCATTGGTATGAGCCGCATGGAGCGCGTTGTTCGTGAGCGCATGGCATCTCAGGACGCAGACGACATCACTCCACAGTCTCTGATCAACATCCGTCCAATTGTTGCTGCAATCAAGGAGTTCTTCGGTTCTTCTCAGCTTTCGCAGTTCATGGACCAGGCAAACCCACTTGCCGGTTTGACCCACAAGCGTCGTCTTTCTGCTCTGGGACCTGGCGGTCTTGCAGGACACAAGTCCGGCTCCAGCCGTCGTACCAACGTTCCTACCGCAGTCCGCGACGTTCACAACTCGCACTACTCCCGTATGTGCCCAATCGAGACTCCTGAGGGACCAAACATTGGTCTTATCGGCTCCTTGGCACTGTACGCTCACGTAAATGAGTACGGCTTTATCGAGGCTCCTTATCGTAAAGTCACAGACGGTGTTGTTTCTGACGACATCGTGTGGATGACTGCAGACGAGGAGGAGAATCACATCATTGCTCCTGCTAACACCCCAATTGACCCTAAGACTAAGAAGTTTGTTGAGGTTGACGCAGACGGCAAGATTGTTGATGCAGACCGCGTTATTGCACGTACCCGCGACTTCGACGGTTCCTTCGGTGCACCTGCACAGGTTCCTGTTGAGGACGTTGACTACATGGATGTTTCTCCACGTCAGCTTCTCTCCGTCGCAGCTAACCTCATTCCATTCCTTGAGCACGACGATGCAAAGCGTACCCTCATGGGTGCAAACATGCAGCGTCAGGCCGTGCCTCTGATTCAGTCCCACGCTCCATTTGTTGGAACTGGTATGGAGGGCCGCGCAGCTCAGGACTCTGGTGAGCTTATTTGCGCAGAGTTTGCCGGCGAGGTCACCGAGGTTGACGCAGCTCACGTTGTCATCTACTCCGATGAGCACGGTTCTCAGCGCTACGATCTTCCTAAGTACGAGCGCTCCAACCAGTCCACTTGCATCAACCATCGTCCAATCGTCACTGTCGGACAGCAGGTTGAGAAAGGCCAGCCAATCGCAGACGGTCCATCTGTTGACCACTCTGAGCTGGCACTTGGTGCAAACCTTACCGTTGCTTACATGCCATGGGAAGGCTACAACTACGAGGACGGTATTATCGTCTCCGAGCGTGTTGTTCAGGAAGACCTCCTGACCTCCGTTAACATTTCCCGCCACGAGATTGATGCTCGTGATACCAAGCTTGGTGCTGAGGAGATTACCCGCGAGATTCCAAACCTTGGTGAGGACATGCTCGCAAACCTCGACGATGACGGTATCATCCGCATCGGCGCTGAGGTTGGCCCTGGCGATATTCTGGTTGGTAAGGTCACTCCTAAGGGTGAGACCGCTCTGACCGCAGAAGAGCGCCTGCTTCGCGCAATCTTCGGTGCTAAGGCACACGACGTTCGCGATACTTCCCTCAAGATGCCACACGGCTCCTATGGCCGCGTTGTTGACGTTGTCCGCTTCAGCCGTGAGGCTGGAGACGACCTGCCTCCAGGAGTAAACGACCTGGTCCGCGTCTTTGTTGCTCAGCGCAGAAAGATCCAGCAGGGCGATAAGATCGCTGGTCGTCACGGTAACAAGGGTGTTATTTGTAAGGTTCTCCCAGTTGAGGACATGCCTTACATGGCAGACGGTACCCCAGTAGACGTTATTCTCGACCCACTGGGCGTTCCTTCCCGTATGAACGTTGGCCAGCTGCTTGAGTGCCACCTTGGCTGGGGCGCTGCACACGGTTGGGATGACGACGACGCAGATTCCAAGCGTTACGTTGAGGGTCCAATCCCTGTTGCAACACCACTCTTTGACGGTGCTACTGATGAGTCCGTTGCAGAGATTGTTCGCCGCACCAACATCAACATGATCAACAAGGCTCTCAAGGAGTACGGCGAGAACATGCGTGAGGAGTTTGTTCCACAGCTCAACGAGCGTGGTAAGACTACCCTCTACGATGGTCGTACTGGTGAGGCTTTCAAGAGCCCAATTACCGTTGGTGTTTCTTACATCTTGAAGCTCGGCCACATGGTTGACGATAAGATCCACGCACGTTCAACTGGTCCTTACTCTCTTGTTACCCAGCAGCCTCTGGGTGGTAAGGCACAGTTCGGCGGTCAGCGCTTTGGTGAGATGGAGGTTTGGGCACTGTATGCATACGGTGCTGCTAACGTCCTCCAGGAGATCCTCACCGTTAAGTCTGACGATACCAACGGCCGTGTTAAGACCTATGAGTCCATTGTTAAGGGCGAGAACATTCCTACTGCAGGAATTCCTGAGTCCTTCAAGGTTCTGGTCAAAGAGATTCGCTCCCTGGCACTTGACATTGAGCCAATCTCCTATCGTAAGCGTACAAATACCGCAAAGGTCACAGATCCTGAGGAGAAGAACGCTGTTGAGATCCTCAACGACCTTGGCTTCACTGAGGTAACCGCTTCCGACCTGTCCCAAGACGCTGAGGGTGCATCCGCACTTGTAGGCGACGCGACCACCGATAAGGAGTAGCGACTGTGGCAGATTTCGATTCCACTGAATTTGACGCTATTAAAATTTCTCTAGCGTCTGCTGATGATATCCGCGGTTGGTCCTATGGCGAGGTAAAGAAGCCTGAGACCATCAACTACCGTACTCTTAAGCCAGAAAAGGACGGCCTTTTCTGCGAGAAGATCTTTGGACCTGTAAGGGACTGGGAGTGCGCCTGCGGTAAGTACAAAGGCATTCGCTTCAAGGGCATTACCTGCGAGCGCTGCGGTGTTGAAGTAACCACCGCAAAGGTTCGTCGTGACCGCATGGGCCACATCGAGCTTGCTGCTCCTGTAAGCCACATCTGGTACTTCAAGAGCCCAACCAGCTTCCCACTGGCACGTCTTCTTGACATCAAGAGCAAGGACCTCGAGAAAGTCCTCTACTTTGCATCTTACGTAATCACCAGTGTTGACACTGAGGCACGTGAGGCTGACGTAGACGATCTTCGTGAGGAGCTTGCAGCAGATATCGAAGAGCTCGACGCAGAGCGCGACGATCAGATTGCACGTCTTCGCGAGCAGGGCCAGCCACAGGATGACGAGTTTGGCGATTTTGAGCCTCTTTCTGAGGACGAGATTCGTGCAGGCGTCGCTGATCTTGAGGAAGAGTACGAGGAAGAGAAGACGCTTCGTCGTGAGGCTTTCGAGAAGTTCATGCAGCTTGAGACTAGAGAGCTCATCTCCGATGAGGGTCTGTTCTCCGAGCTTAAGCGCTACTATGGCATCTACTTCAAGGGTGGCATGGGTGCTGAGGCAGTCCGCGACCTTCTTTCCAACATTGATCTTGAGAAAGAGGCCAAGGAGCTCCGCGCTATTATCGCCAATGAGGATGCTCAGAAGCAGAAGCGCGAGAAGGCCATTAAGCGCCTTGAGATTGTTGACGCCTTCCTTAAGGGTGGCAACGATCCAGCTAACATGATTCTTGACGTTGTACCAGTTATTCCACCTGATCTTCGTCCAATGGTTCAGCTTGATGGTGGCCGTTTTGCAGCTTCCGACTTAAACGATTTGTATCGTCGTGTTATTAACCGTAACAATCGTCTTAAGCGCCTGCTTGACCTTGACGCACCTTCCATCATTGTTAACAACGAGAAGCGCATGCTTCAGGAGTCCGTTGACGCTCTGTTTGACAACGGTCGCCGTGGCCGTCCTGTTACCGGCCGTGGTGGACGTCCTCTGAAGTCTCTTGCTGAGGCCCTTAAGGGTAAGCAGGGTCGCTTCCGTCAGAACCTTCTGGGTAAGCGTGTTGACTACTCTGGCCGTTCCGTCATTGTTGTCGACCCACATCTGAAGCTGCACCAGTGCGGTCTTCCATCCGCTATGGCACTTGAGCTCTTTAAGCCATTTGTCATGCGTCGTTTGGTTGAGCTCCGCAAGGTTGAAAACATTAAGGGCGCAAAGCGCGCTATTGACCGTGGTACTCCAGTTGTTTGGGACGTTCTGGATGAGGTCATTCAGGACCGCCTCGTTCTTCTCAACCGCGCACCTACCCTTCACCGTCTGTCCATTCAGGCATTTGAGCCAGTCCTTATCGAGGGTAAGGCAATCCACCTGCACCCACTGGTCTGCGCACCATTCAACGCAGACTTCGACGGCGACCAGATGTCTGTCCACGTGCCACTTTCTACTCAGGCACAGACAGAGGCTCGCATTCTGATGCTCTCCAGCAATAACCTCAGAAGCCCTGCTTCTGGTAAGGTTCTGACCGTTCCTTCTCAGGATATGGTCTTTGGTGTCTACTACCTCACTTCCGAGAAGACCGGTGAAGACGCTAAGACTCTTACCTTCGCAAGCTTTGAGGATGCTCTTCTGGCTATTGAGGCCAACCGTGACCTTGATATCCAGGCAAAGGTTGTTGTCCGCGTAAGCTCCAAGGATGCAAACGTTGCTGATAGCGATCGCGCTATCTTCCGCGTTATGACCGGCCGCGGTCAGTACGAGGACCTGGACGTTACTGAGAGTACTAAGCGTTTTGAGACCACTGTTGGTCGCATTATCTTCAACCGTCAGTGCCTGCCAGAGGATTACCCATACATCAACTACAAGATGGTTAAGTCCGACATTGGTGTTCTGGTCAACGATTGCTGCGACCGTTACCCAATGGCTGATGTTGAGCCAATTCTGGACAACATCAAGAAGACTGGTTTCCACTACGCAACCCTTGCTGGTCTGACCGTTTCCGTTTGGGATGCTGTCATTCCTCCACACAAGCCACAGCTGCTTCAGGAGGCACAGGACCGCGTTGACCAGATCAACGAGTACTACGAGGACGGCTTCCTCTCCGAGCGAGAGCGTCACGTTGAGGTTGTTAACGCATGGACCGAGTGCACCGATCTTCTCGGCTCTGAGATGCTTGCAGGCTTTGCAGAGGACAACCCAATTTACATGATGGCTGACTCTGGAGCTCGTGGTTCTAAGACACAGCTTCGCCAGCTTGCTGGTATGCGAGGCCTGATGGCGGATATGTCCGGTGAGACCATCGACCTTCCAATTAAGGCAAACTTCCGCGAGGGTCTTGAGCCTCTTGAGTACTTCATTTCTACCTACGGTGCTCGTAAGGGCCTGGTAGATACCGCATCCCACACCTCCGACTCTGGTTACCTGACTCGTCGTCTTGTCGATGTTGCACAGGACGTCATTGTCCGCGAGGAGGACTGCGGTACTGATGAGGCAGTCACTTATCCTCTGATTAAGCCTGGTCAGACCTCTGTTGATACTGATCTGATTGGCCGCTGCACCCTTGAGGATGTCTGCGATCCAAACACTGGTGAGGTTCTTATCCCTGCTGGTGGCTATGTTGAGTCCAAGCAGGATCTTGAGCGTCTTGTTGAGCACGGCCTTGCTAAAGTTCAGCTCCGTGCGCTTTTGACCTGTAAGTCTAAGTACGGCGTCTGCCAGAAGTGCTACGGTTGGGATCTTTCCACCCGTCGTCCTGTCAACATTGGTACTGCAGTTGGTATTATCGCAGCTCAGTCCATTGGTGAGCCTGGTACTCAGCTGACCATGCGTACCATTCACTCCGGTGGTGTTGCAGGCGCAGACGATATTACGCAGGGTCTTCCTACCGTTGCTCGTATGTTCGACGTCGTTGGCAACGTCAACGAGAAGATTCTTGGCCGCGAGGCTGACCTGGCTCCTGTTTCTGGTGTTCTTCACATCACCCCAGAGACCACCGAGTACCTGCTGCGTATTGTTGATGCAGACGATGCTTCTCGTGTCATCGAGGAGTGGCGTGTACCTGCATCTGTCCGCTTCATGCCTGGCATTGAGGATGGCGTTGTTGTCCGTGCTGGTGACCAGATTACCCGCGGCTTTGTCAACTTCCGTATGCTCCGTCGACTCACTGACATTGAGTCCACTATGCACACCTTCGTTGAGTCCGTTAAGGACGTCTATACCTCCCAGGGTGTAGAACTCAACGATAAGCACATCGAGGTTATCGCACGTCAGATGCTTCGCCGTGTTCAGGTTACCAACCCAGGTGACTCTTCGTACCTGCTTGGTCAGTATGTGGACCGCTATGTCTTTGCAGAGACTGTCCAGAACATTGCCCTTGCTGGTGGTACTCCACCAGAGGCAGAGCCAGCAATCCTTGGTACTCTGAAGGTTGCAAGCTCTATTGATTCTTGGCTCTCCAGCGCATCGTTCATCCGTACTGCAGGCGTTCTTACCTCTGCAGCTATCGAGGGCGACGTTGACCACCTGCTTGACCTCAAGTCCAACGTTATTGTTGGTAAGCAGATTCCTGCAGGTACTGGTCTCTCCGCATACAGCGATGTTGAGCTTACTTACCATGGCACCAAGATTGATGGCCCAACTTCTTCTCTTGCTAAGTCTCTTCCAGACTGGGCACCAGCAGAGCTTAAGGACATCGAGGAGCAGCTTCCTAAGCAGCTTGACTGGGTCAACGAGGATTACAACGGTGGCGTTTACTCCAAGAATGGCCGCACGCTTTCAAGCGAGGACGCAAAGCTGTACCTCTTCGACGATCTTGGCGTGTCACAGCGTTGGACTAACAAGTTCAGCGAGGTTGGCATTGAGACCGTAGGCGATCTTATTGGTAAGACCGAGGAAGACCTGCTTCGCATCGATGGTATTGGTGCAAAGGCAATCGAGGAGCTCCGCGATGGCCTTGAGGCTCGTAACCTCCTCTACATCCTTGAGCCAGAAGAGGATGAGGCTGATTCTGAGGATCTTTCTCAGCTGCTCAACATGGTCTTCTCGCCAGAAGGCGACGGTGGCCTGATGCTGGGTTCCGCAGCTCCATCCACTCACTCTGATTACACCGAGACACTCATCGGCTCTTCTTCCGACGAGGTTAGCCCTGATGTAATCAACGAGGACCTTGGTTCTCTGGATGACTTGCTTAACCAGGTTGTCCGCATGGACGCTGAGGCAGACGGCGAAGACGAGTAAATAATCTCGCCTGATACATCAAACTTTTTCGGAGATTAACTCCGATACACAAGAGGACTTCAGCCGTTAGCTGGAGTCCTCTTTTAGTTGCGCGTAGATGGGGGAGTATCGGTATATACTAATCTTTTATGATTTACGTTAAGTAGCCATGAACTTTGCGACTCTCAAAAGATAGGAATAGCAAATGGATAGTCATTCCCACGATTCTGAACAGTGCGAGCACACTCATTCTACGTGCGATTACGTTTCTGACCAGAAGCTGAACGAATACCTGGTAAACGACGACATCATCTATGATGCAACCCAGATTTTTGATGCACTGTCTGATTTCACGCGATTCCAGATTTTGGGCGCCCTGGTAAATGGCGAGAAAAGCGTAACAGAGCTGCAGGAAATGCTTTCGGTATCTCAGTCAGCAACTTCTCATCAGTTGCGTCTTTTGCGCGACCGCGGTCTTGTCAATGCAAAAAGAGATGGCAGAAAGGTCATCTACTCACTTGCAGATGAGCATGTCACAACGCTGATTCGTGTTGGCCTCGCACATGCCGCACACCTTTTAGGTCACTAACATACGCATCGGAACTGTGGAGAGAACTTATGGGTGAGTATCGCGTCATTGAAGTTAAGCAGAGTGTTTTTGCAGCTAACGAGAAAAGCGCAGATCAACTAAGGGAAGAAATGAAGAAAAAGGGAACCCTGCTGGTAAACCTTATGTCTTCTCCTGGTTCTGGTAAAACTACTACCCTTAAAAAGACCATTGCCGCTCTGAATGGCAAGCTTTCGCTCGCTGTTATGGAAGCTGATATTGATTCAGATGTTGATGCTGCTGCTATTTCTGAAACAGGGGTAAAAG
>JABZHE010000180.1:0-2161 GCA_015259025.1 Atopobium sp.
TCTAAGAGCTGAGCTACGCCTTCCTCATACACGCTAGGCAACAGATACTTCGAGACAGCCTTAGCCTCGTCAGTTCCGTTTTCCATGCAGCATGAGTGATGAGCAATCTTAAGAAGATCAAGATCGTTTTCGGAATCGCCGCACACAATAACTTCTTCTGGCTTAAGACCTATAGTCTCAATGAGCTTCTCGAATCCCTGTGCCTTATTCCAACCACGATAATTGATGTCAAACCAACCAATATAGGGAGAAACCAACTCAACCTCTGGAACTGCACTGGTAACAGCCTCATAGATTTCTTGCGCGCGCTTTTCATCTTGGGGTAAGAGAAGACCTCCCGCATACATAGGGATATCTTTTGGAACGGACTGCGGACCAAGCCCTGGCACAAAAGTGTTAAACGAGGCTGCAAGATGATCTACTACCTCTTGAGTGGTATCAACTATTTTCCAACAAGAGGTAAATGACGTATCTAAAGGCTGCTCAAGCGGACCTTCTTGATAATACGTAAGCAAACAATCATCCATTGGAGAAATAACCTCGTAGATCTTCTCCATCATCTCGTAGGTAAATTGTTTGGTGAAAATGAGCTTGCCATTAAAGTAGAGAATCTTTCCACTAGAAAACACGCCAGTGTCTGTCAGGGAAACGTCAGACTTTAGATAAGAAAGTGCATCATAAACTGGCCTTCCGGTAGAAAGTCCAAACGCAATACCTGCGGCTTTAAGATTATTAATTGCCTGATGAGTTCTTTCTGAAATAGCCGGAGTGTCAGCGGGTTTTAACGTTTGGTCCATATCGGAAAGAACAAGCTTAATCATCAGGGCTCCCAAGATACGTGTGCTAAGTGAGTGTTTTGTTAATTCTACCAGCAAGAGTAGAGAAACGCGTAAAAATTGCCGTTATTATTACGTTATTAACTTAAAACTACGAGATTAGTAGAGGTCCATGAATATTTACGACCACTTTGCTCACGAGGATGAATATCCAGAGCTCAACATAGAGGCAATGTCTGAGAGACTTGCAAAGGCGCTATCTTTTAAGACGGTGTATACCGATGCGGAGACAACCGATTGGTCTCAGTTTGACGCCCTTCAACAGCACATTGTTGATAGCTTCCCGTATGTTATGACCGCAGCCTCTAACGTTGAAGTGGTTGGCCACTCGCTCCTCATTGAGATTCCGGGATCTAACCCTAAGCTTCCTGCATTGATGCTTATTGCTCACCAGGATGTAGTTCCTGTTGTTCCTGGTACAGAAGACGCATGGACGCACGACCCCTTTGGTGGAGATGTCGATGACACCTACATTTGGGGACGTGGTGCGCTTGATATCAAAGACATGCTTATGGGCGAGCTTGAGGCACTTGAGTATCTGCTTTCACAGGGTTTCTCGCCAAGGCGCTCTATCTACCTGGCATTTGGCGAGGACGAGGAGGTCTTGAGCCACGGCGCCACCAAGCTTGCGGAGGTCATGGGCTCGCGAGAAATGCGTGCCGCTTGCCTCCTGGACGAGGGCACCACTACGTTTTTTGATGGCAGTGCTTACGGTGCGCCCGAGGCTACCGTGGCCGACATCTGTATCTCGCAAAAGGGCTTCTTGAACGTTAAGCTTACTGCGACTGGTCACGGCGGACATTCCTCTAATCCGTTTGGTGGAACTTCACTTGAGCATTTGAGCTGCGCACTTGCTGCTCTTTCGGAGGCTAAACCTCAACCTGAGCTTAATGACATTGTTAAAGAAACCTTCAAGGTTCTTGCGTCAGAAATCACCGAGGAGCCTTTTGCTTCGCTGGTACATGACGTAGATACCAATGCAGATAAAATTGCTCTTGCCGCAGCTCAGATCAAAGAGCTTTATCCGTTTGTAACCACCACGTACGCTTTCAACATGCTTGAGGGTTCAAGTAGTGCGGCTAACGTTATGCCTGGTAATGTCAGCGCAACCATCAACATAAGGCTGCTTCCTGGTGTGAGCGTCAGCAAAACCGTTGAGCACATAAAACAGGTAGTAGCTCAGGTTGACCCTTCCATTGAGGTTGAGGCTTTGCATTCCACTCCTGCGGGAAGAATTGATTCTCCAGCTGGTGCTGGCTATCAAGAGCTCAAAGCCATTATGGAGCACTACCATCCAGGCGTTACCTTTGTTCCATCCTTTGTAT
>JABZHE010000181.1:0-2160 GCA_015259025.1 Atopobium sp.
GCGTGTTGCAGAATCTGCAGCATCGCAGTACATGCGGTCCTTAGTTGCGTTCAAGTAGCCGTTGGAAAGCTCGATGATGTAATCGTAGAGGGTGCGGAAGACATTGTTAAAGCGATATCCCTCGTAAGCCTCGGTGACTGCAGCATGAACCTCGCACATACGGGCAAGAACAAGACGGTCGTACTCTTCAAGGTCTGCCACAGCAACTGCATCAGTTGCAGGGTCAAACTGACCCTCAAGCTCACCAAGAAGGAAGCGCAGGGTATTTCTGAACCTACGATATGCGTCTCCTACCTGAGAAAGAATGGCGTCATCGCAAGGAACGTCAGTTGAAGTATCAACAGAAGCAACCCAAAGACGCAGGACGTCTGCACCGCGCTCAGCGCAAACGGCGTTTGGATCAATAACGTTGCCCAGAGACTTACTCATCTTGCGTCCCTGACCATCAAGCGTAAAGCCCTGGGAAACAACAGACTTGTAAGGAGCAACACCGTAAGCGCCAACAGAGGTCATAAGAGAGCTCATGAACCAACCGCGGTGCTGATCGGAACCCTCAAGATACATATCAGCTGGGAACTTAAGGTTTGGACGGTGTTTACAAACAGCAGTGTGAGAAACACCAGAATCCCACCAAACGTCCAGAATGTCCTTGTTAGCCTTGAGATTGTGGCCGCCACATTTAGGGCAGACGCAAGCGTCGCCTAAATAGGTCTTAGGATCGTCGGTAAACCAAGCATCAGAGCCCTTCTCGCGGAAAAGCTTGATGACCGCGTCAAGTGTCTGGTCATTAATAACGGTCTCGCCACAATCCTCGCAAGTGAAAGCAGGGATTGGAACACCCCAGTTACGCTGCCTGGAAATGCACCAGTCAGGGCGGCCTTCACCCATAGAACCAATACGCTTTACCGCGTTCGCAGGATAGAACTTAACCTTTGTAAGCTCCTCTGCTGCCTGCTGACGCAGACCAGTCTTATCCATGGAGACAAACCACTGGCTTGTTGCACGGAAGATAACGGGCTCTTTACAACGCCAGCAGTGTGGATAGCTGTGGGTAATCTCTTCTGCAAGAATGAGCGTTCCACGGTCTTTGAGCCACTGAACAATGACAGGGTTAGCCTCATTGACCTCCATACCAGAGAAGGGGCCACCAGTGCCCTGACCGTCACCTTTGAAGAAGTGACCGTCATCATCAACAGGCATAGTCTGTGGAATATCAAAGCGAACACCAGCGTTATAGTCGTCTACACCGTGACCAGGTGCAGAGTGAACAACACCAGTACCGTCGTCAAGGGTAACGTACTCGGCGTAGATAAATCTACCGGTGTTACCAAGGTCGCCAAAGATTGGCTGCTTGTACTCATTGCCAGCAAGCTCAACACCAGTCTTCTTCCAGGTGTTGCCCTCTGCGTCCTGAGCTAGCTTCCAATCGGTATAACCAAACTTGGCAGCAGCTTTCTCTGCAAGAGCCTCAGCAACAATCTCCACGTGTCCGTCAGGAAGCTCAAGAGCAACGTAGTTAGCTTCTGGGTGCAGAATAACTGCCTCGTCTGCTGGCATAGTCCAAGGAGTAGTAGTCCAAATGTCTACCCAGGTCTTACCTGCATAAGCCTCAAGACCCTCTGGAACTGTGGTTAGCTCAAAGCGAACAAAGATTGCAGTAGAGGTGACATCGTGATACTCAATCTCTGCCTCAGAAAGAGCTGTGTGATCATGAGTGCACCAGTGAACAGGCTTAGTGCCTCTGTACACAGAACCCTTGTCGTAGATAGCTTTGAAGATCTCAACGTCAGTAGCGTCGTAATCATTGACATAGGTGAGATAGGGATTGTCCCACTCACCCAAAACACCAAGGCGCTTAAAGCCCTGACGCTGGGTATCTACCTGCTCAACTGCCATCTTGCGGCAGAGCTCACGGATCTTCTCGGTAGATAACTGATTGAACTTCTCTGTGCCAAGCATCTGCTCAACCTTGTGCTCGATTGGCTGACCATGGCAGTCCCAACCAGGAACGTAAGGAGTCTGGAAGCCCTGCATAGCCTTATAGCGGTTGATGATGTCCTTGGAAATCTTATTCTGTGCGTGGCCTAGGTGAATTGGACCATTTGCATAAGGAGGTCCGTCATGAAGGACAAACTTGTCATGTCCCTCATTCTTCTTCAT
>JABZHE010000182.1:0-2160 GCA_015259025.1 Atopobium sp.
TCCTCTGCCAGGTCAATTGCCTCTGGCTGAGTACCCATGATAGGAACACCAGCGTCCTTCAAAGCGCGTGCAAGCTTGATTGGAGTCTGGCCGCCAAGGGTGACAATAACGCCTTCAGGCTTCTCAACCTCAATGACATCCATGACGTCTTCAAAGGTCAGAGGCTGGAAATACAGACGGTCGGAGGTGTCATAGTCTGTAGAGACCGTCTCTGGGTTGCAGTTGACCATGACCGTCTCATAGCCCTGCTCGCGAAGGGCGTATGAAGCATGAACGCAGCAGTAGTCAAACTCAATGCCCTGACCAATACGATTAGGACCTGCGGATAGAATCATAACGCGTGGCTTTTCTGCCTCGACGTACTCTGTGGCGTTACCCTTCTCGTAGGTAACGTAGTGGTACTGCGTGGTTGCACCAAACTCACCTGCGCAGGTATCAACTGTTTTGACCTGCGGGCGAACACCCAGCACTTCCCTAACGGCGCGGACAACGTCTGTCTTGGTGCCGGTAAGGTGCGCAAGTTGCTCATCCGAAAAGCCCAGCTGTTTGGCAGCAAGCATGTTATCGGTGGTGAGACCAGAAAGCCCCAGCTCCTTGATGCGTTTCTCGGCGTTGATGATGCCTGCCATACGGTGCAGATACCAAGGATCAATACCAGTCATATCGTGGATGCGCTCAACGCTCCAATTTCTGCGCAGTGCCTCAGCAACGTAGAAAATACGCTCTGGTGTTGGCTTACTGACCAACTCATCAAAGTTCTTCTCATCAAAGACATCGTGACCGTCAGCGCCCAGGCCAGCGCGATCTTGCTCCAGGGAACGGAGCGCCTTCTGCAGAGCCTCCTCAAAGGTCCTGCCCATGGCCATCGCCTCGCCGACCGACTTCATACGGGTGGTCAGAACGCGGCTGGTGCCCTTGAACTTGACAAAGGCAAAGCGAGGAACCTTGACCACGCAGTAGTCGATGGAAGGCTCAAAGGCGGCAGGAGTTGCCTTGGTGATGTCATTGGTAATCTCATCCAACGTGTAACCAACAGAGAGCAGTGCCGCCATCTTTGCAATGGGGAAACCAGTTGCCTTGGACGCCAACGCGGAAGAGCGGCTGACGCGAGGGTTCATCTCAATGACAATAACGCGGCCGTTAGTTGGGTTGACCGCAAACTGAACGTTAGAGCCACCGCAAGCAACGCCTACACGCTCGAGAATAGCGATGGAGTAGTCGCGGAGGTTCTGGAGCTCTTCATCAGTGAGCGTCTGAGCTGGAGCAACGGTAATGGAGTCTCCCGTGTGAACACCCATTGGATCGAGGTTCTCGATGGAGCAGACAACAATACCGTTACCTGCGGTATCGCGCATGACCTCCATCTCAATCTCTTTCCAGCCCTCGATGGACTCCTCTACCAGCACCTCGTGCTCTGGGGAAAGCAAGAGGCCCTGTTCAACAATTTCTACGAGCTCTTCTGGGGTATGAGCAATGCCGCCGCCCGCGCCACCAAGGGTGAAGCTTGGGCGAATGACCACGGGATATCCCAGGTCAGCAACAATGCGCTGGGCGTCTTCCATGGAGTGAGCGATGTCTGCACGAGCAACCTCCAGGCCAATGTCCTGGACTGCCTCGCTGAAGAGTTCACGGTCCTCACCGGTACGAATGGACTCCAGGTTGCAGCCGATGACCTCAATGTTGTACTTGTCAAGAACGCCTGCCTCGCCAAGGCCGATGGTGCAGTTCAGAGCAGTCTGTCCGCCCATGTTTGGCAAAAGCGCGTCAGGACGCTCGCGCTCAATGACGCGGGTCACCGACTCAACGGTGATTGGCTCAACGTAGGTTCTATCTGCAGTTTCTGGATCTGTCATGATAGTTGCTGGGTTTGAATTAACCAGAACAACCTCAAAGCCCTCTTTACGAAGGGCGCGGCATGCTTGAGTGCCAGAATAGTCAAACTCGCAAGCCTGACCAATAACAATTGGACCAGAGCCAATGACTAGAATTTTCTTTATATCAGTACGCTTTGGCATTAGAAGCGCCTCCCCTCACGAACGTCGATGGCAAGATAGTCAGACTGTCCCTCCATCAAACGAGCAAATGCCTTGAACAAGTAGGATGAATCGTGAGGTCCTGGGCTTGCCTCAGGGTGATACTGGACGGAAAACGCTGGAATAT
>JABZHE010000183.1:0-2141 GCA_015259025.1 Atopobium sp.
GTCCTGGTGCAGGTAACGAGATTCAGTTGACAGACGCAATGGAGCGCTTGCTTGCTGAGGAAGAAATGTATGCGCTGGTAATTGATCCAGAAGAGGGCTGCGATACCGGTACTCCTGCAGCTTGGGCAGCAACTAATGCTCGTATGGCACTCTCTGACCAGAGCTCTGCAGCAGCATTTAAAGAGGCGCTCGGCAGCTATGCCAACCGCATTGGATAAAAGACCCGACATACTCCGTTTTGGCAGCGATGGCTGGCAAGCCCGCTATGATAAAGGCTTTACCAGGGATAATGTAGTTAGACTTGCAGAGGCCCTTGGTACCGTCTGGTCAGAGGAGCTGCCTGGCGGTATTGTGTTTGTCGGCTTTGACACACGCTTTGAAGCAGATTCGTCTGCTCTTGAAGCCGCTGCAACATTGGCTTCCTTTGGTTTAGACGTGCGTGTGTCAGAGACTTTTTGCCCAACTCCATCTGTTTGCTGGGCCTGCGCACATCATAAAGATGTAGCTGGTGGCCTCATTATTTCTGCAACTGAGCTTTCCTGCGAATATTGCGGCATGATTATTCGCGCTGCTAATGGAGGCCCTGTTTCTCGCGATTTTCTCCAGCGCGTGGAATCCGCAACGCCGCTTGAGCCAACAGATCAGCGTGGAACTTTTACCACAACAGATATTGTGACGCCTTATAAAAGTGCGCTGCTTAATCAGATTAATGTGTCAGTTATTAAAGAGCTACGCCCGAGCGTGGTAGTTGATCCTATGTATGGCGCAGCAACAGACCTGCTTGCTGACGTACTTTCCGCAGCTGGATGTGTTGTACACCAGATGCACCAAGGTCCTGTCAGGGACTTTGGTGGCATTCATCCGCAGCCAGCAGATCCGTGGGCTGATGAGTGCTCGTCGATGGTGGTAAGCCGTCACGCTCAGCTGGGCCTCTTGGTTGATTGCGACGGAGACCGTGCCGCTGCTGTAGATGAGACCGGTCGACTTCTTAGTCCACACGAGCTCATCCCGCTTATCACTCGCCATCTTGTACAAAACCGCAAGCAAACTGGTCGAGTTGTTTCTACGTTAACTTGTTCCGCAACGGTATCCAGGCAAGCAGCTCATCTTGGATTGGAATCCGCAAGCGTGCCTGTTGGATTTGCTCGACTCTATTCAGAGATTGAGCAAGGAGACGTTCTTCTCGCCGCAGAGGAGTACGGCGGCATCTGTATTCCAAGCCATCTGTTGGAGCGAGACGGCCTGCTTGTGGCCCTGCTTGTCGTGGAAATGCTTGCGTATACTCACAAATCGCTTGCACAGCTTGTTGCTGAGGATGAGGCTGAGCTGGGTCGCATGTGCTATAGCAGGCGAGGAGTACGACTTGACGCCGCAGCTACACAAGCATTCAGAAACATCCTTCCAGGTCTCAATCCAGAAAACGTTGCAGGTAAAGTGCCTGTTTCGGTAAGCCATGCCGATGGCCTTAAGCTTCAGTTTAAAGACGATTCTTGGGTGCTCATTCGTCCTTCTCGTATGGATGCGCTGGTACGCGTGTATTCTGAGGCCGCTAACGAGACACTTCGCGATCAACTTCTTGATGCAGCTTGCCAGATTGTAAAAGACGAAATATAGCCAAACAAAGCGTGTCGAGAAGACCGTTTAAATGGCAGCGTAAAAGACACCGCAAAAGGCAGTGTAAAAACGCGCAAGAAGACAACGTCAAAATCGCGTAAAACTTGCACAAAGATAATGTCAAAAAAGCGTAAAAAGCGAACGCAAAATGACAACACTATATATAGATGAAAAATAAGGGATTACCACTGGACGATAAAGGGAATTCAGTGCCCAATATAGGCATCAGTTCACTAAAGACTACGAATTGTGTAGAAATTGTGGAGGAATTAAGAAGATACAAAATCTTCTTCACAAACGAGTCGTAAGTGCGTATAGTTATTCCCCGCGCCGCGCACCACGCAATGTGAAATCGCAGCGCAGCGAACCTTGAAAACCGGATACTGCGATCGAAAGATCAGCAAAGACAGACAAGCGAAATTCGAATTTGAACATTTTGTTCAATAGTCAATTCATAATTTCAGCGAATCCGAGATCAGCGGGATTTTAGAGACGTGGATTCAACTCAACTTTAAATTGTACTGACT
>JABZHE010000184.1:0-2098 GCA_015259025.1 Atopobium sp.
GTGCAGTTCACGGGGTCTAAAACGATGAGCTGCGGATCGGTAAGCGACAATGCGTGATTGACCTCGGCGTTATTTGGAATGCGAGCGTCTGCAAAGCCGATTCGCCAGGCTTGTACCAAAGGACCAAGAGCAATGTTTAAATGACTTGCAGGTAGAAGGCTTTGCTCCTTACCAATTTGAATGAGCTTAAACAACTCGGGATCAACGGGAACAGGATGTTTGCCCGCTGCATGATTGACCTGCATAAGCTCGGAATTGGCGTCATTTGCGCTAAACCGCTGGTTGTAAACGTTTAGAAGCTCAAAGACGTTATCAAGTAGCTGCTCTGCAGTGCGTTCTGCCTGTGCATCATTGGGAGGTGGCAATAAAGAGATGGTGATAGTCGCGCCCATCAGGTGAGTTGATCTGGAAATGTAGGCTCGTTCTGGCACGACTCTCCCATAGTGTCCAACAGCAGTTTGTTCAATTTTACCTGCAGATTGCTTAGTAGTAATTCTATTTTACGTTTGTTTGTTACAGTCATTTGTTGTATCGACAACATTTTGACGAGAAACCTAACAGCTTTGGATACTCGCTGAAGATCTCCTCTGACCGCAAAGCGTGGATTCCTCTTGGCCAAACGTGAAGAAAACTGTGGAGTTAATTTGATTATTTATGCATAGGGATGTCTGTTTATTGTTGATATGTACTTATTCCAGTATCATTTTTTACAGAAAGTACTGACCGATGATTGATTCTTGGCTGACGCGTATACGCCAGCCAATTTTTTTGAAGGAGTATGAAGGAAATGGAAAATAAGATGGCGGGATATTTCTGATTTTTCTCGCTAGCAGAAATGAAGTTAAATCTACGCACTTAGTAGCATTAATTGTGTGCAATAGAGTCTGATTTCAAAGTCTTTGTCCAAGATTCAAATAAAAAAATTTATTTGAACACAATATTTCTTTAGAAATTAGGTCAAAAACCATTAGTATGTTTAATGGAGCTATGTATATCTCCAGGGGTACGTTCGATAGGAAAGATGGGGTTGATATGAGCAACTTTAAGAAGTCGTTTGCAACTATGTTTGCAGCAATAATGATGCTCACCGGTATCATTATTTTAGGTACAAGCACTGTTGCAAAGGCAGTGACCTATCCGTTAACACAAAACATTGATTTTGGCGCTGATGGAGAGCTTACTGTTAACCTTAAGCCCACTTCACCCACAACCGTTAAGGGCAATGCAAATATCTCCACAGGTATCGAGATTGACGCAACTGGTCTACACAAGCCAATCGACGGTCTTTACCTGGAGATTGAGGTAAATACCAAGCAGTCCGCAACGGACATTAACAATACCAACAACATTACTCCTAATACTTATCTTGATAACTTTGCTACTCCAGCAGCAGCTACTCAGCCAATTATCAAGCGCGAGGAGACCATCGTTACCCCTGATGGCAAGACCATTAAGCGCCTGTACCTCAATACTATCGATACCACCGTTAAGCTGGAGCTCCCTTACGTTATGAGCTTCAGAGACATGGTTACCCCAGCAGATTTCCAGCTCAAGCCAGTTGTTCGTGTGTACAATGCAGACGGCACCGAGCTTGCTAACATGCCAGACCAGACCTACTCCATCACCTACGACAAGCCTTGGCTCATGAAACAGGTCGCAGGTGAAGAGACAAACGATCAGCTCCTGTATGGTGGTATTAATGCCCCAGGTGATTCGTCCGCTCTTTCCAACGATAAGACTGCAGACGTTATCTTCAACTTTAGGCTTTACCAGTACTATCGTGCTTATCGCTCTATCATCATCACTGACACCCTTCCTACATACGTAAACGCAGCAGGTCAGACCGTTACCGCTCACTTTGACCCAGCTAAGAACCCTAACTGGACGCTCAGCCCAGACGGACGTACCGTAACTCTTAAATTTGATATTCCTGCAGGAACCACCATTCTCAACGACTACATCAGAGATAACCTTCCTGCATATTCACAGCTCAAGCTTTCCTTCCCAGGCGCTCGCTACCTCAATGGCACTAATCGCGTAGTCTTCAACAACACTGCAACACTTCAGGGCATCCCTTATAACCCAAGCGCTGCAGAAG
>JABZHE010000185.1:0-2072 GCA_015259025.1 Atopobium sp.
ATCTTATTTCTTAAAGCAATCCTTTTTGGTGGGATTGAAGAAGTAGGGTGGAGATATGTTTTTCAACCAATTATGATGGAACACCATAGTTATATTAGTTCAACTTTAATTACCTTTGTTTTATGGGGAATATGGCATTTCTCTTATTTCTACATTGAAGGAACATTGCCACAAGTACAGGCGTTTGGATTTTTGCTTGGATTGTTGACTAATTGCTTTGTTTTATCCGCATTATTTATAAAGACAAATAGTTTGTGGATATGTGTGATGACACATTCGTTAATAAATGTTTTCTCGCAATTAGCAGTAGGTGGTGATCAAAATATAACTTATGCTTGTAAAATAATTATTATAGTAATGGCAACTATTCTTTCGATTAGAGAGCAAAATAAAAAAGTAACTGATGTATCAGTTCTTTAAAGAGCGGCAAATTCCAGTTTGTCAATTACAGGTGACATTGAAAGAGCCAGCCCATTCAAGGTGCTGGCTCTTTCAAAATGTGTGGATAGTTATGCGTTAGTACCTTCAAACTGACTCTCGTAAAGCTTGGCGTAGAAACCGCCTTGGGCCAAGAGCTCATCGTGAGTGCCTCGCTCAAGAATCGAGCCGTCCTTGAGAACAAGAATGCAATCGGCGCCTTGGATGGTAGAGAGCCTGTGGGCAACAACCAGTGAAGTTCTACCGTTCATGATTGTGTCAAATGCCTTCTGTACCAGCTGCTCTGTTCGCGTATCAATACTTGACGTTGCCTCGTCCAGAAGCAGAATAGGTGGATTGGCAAGCATAACGCGAGCAATGCAGAGAAGCTGCTGCTGGCCCTGAGATAAAGATCCGCCAGACTCTCCCACCATGGTGTCGTAACCTTGAGAAAGCTGCTGGATAAACTCGTGCGCCTGAGCTTTCTGAGCTGCAGCAATAATCTCTTCATCGGTGGCGTCTGGCTTTGCATAGCGGATGTTCTCTTTGATGGTTCCCTTAAAGAGCCACGTATCCTGTAGCACCATGCCAAACTGCTCCCTAAGTGATGCTCGCGTGAGCTTTTGCGTGTTATGACCGTCTACATAAATAGCGCCGGAATCAATGCTATAGAACCTGAGTAGCAGGTTAATAAGGGTGGTCTTGCCGCAGCCAGTTGGCCCAACAAGAGCAATCTTCTGGCCAGGCTCTGCCCTGAATGAGATGTGGCTGAGCAGCGGATGCTTGGGATCATAGGAGAACGCCACGTCATCAAACTCAATGGAACCCTGTGGATTCTGGATGACTTCAGCGTCTACTGGATCAGGCTTGATTTCTTTTGCGTCGAGAAGATCAAAGACTCGACGAGCGCTTGCATAGGCTGTCTGAACCTGCGTAACAACAGCAGAAATGGCATTAAAAGGCTTCATGTACTGGTTGGCATACGAGAGAAAGCTCTGCACCTGACCAATGGTAAGCACAGAAGGAACGCCTGTTAAAACGCAAATGCAGCCAAGTCCAGCTACCAGTGCATAAATGAAGTTGTTTACCAGACGCGTAGAAGGGTTAGAGAGCGAAGAGGCAAACTGCGCACGCTCTCCTACTACACGGAGTTTCTCGTTAATAGCTTCAAACTGCTCAATAATGGCATCTTTGTGGGCAAAAGCAGTAATGAGTTCCTGGTTGGAGACCATCTCTTCTGCGTATCCGCCAAGCTGACCCTGGTAGCCCTGCTGCTTGCTAAAAGATGAGCTTGCGTACTTGGTAATGGCGGAAGCAACAATAATAGAAAGCGGCGTAGCTAGAGCAACCACAAGGCCCATAGGAATCGACATATAGAACATGAAGCATAAGGTTCCAATAATGGTCACCACGCCCGTAAGGAACTGCGTCAGGCCCTGCTGAAGGCCGTCACCAAGCTGATCTACGTCGTTAACTACCCTCGAGAGCAAATCTCCCTGGGAATGCGTGTCAATATATGAGAGCGGCAGGTTTGCTACCTTGGCGTGAGCTGCCTCTCTAAGGTCACGCGGGACCAGGTAGGTGAGCTTATTGGTAGACCACGAAGCAAGCCACTGCGAAGCGCTTGCAAGCAAAACAACCAGTGAGAGCTGAGC
>JABZHE010000186.1:0-2057 GCA_015259025.1 Atopobium sp.
TGATTTTCCTTGTGCGTGCTTTGCTAAATTTTCATGAGCTTTGCTGTACGTTATAGCAAGCGCGGTGTAGTCTGGATCCAGCTTGCTTACTGGAGTGACGACGTTCAAATCGCCGCCAAAAATGATTCCTGACCTGCGCACGGATGATGCAACGGCGATATCTTCTGCCGTTTCCCCAGATGCAGGAACGATTACTTCGTTACCCTTTGAAAGAAGCGATCCCTCTTGCTCAACGGCAAAAGTGTCTACGTCCTCAATACGTGATTCATATTGGGTATACAGGCGCCCATACAAGATTAGTGGGGTACCAGCATCCCTGATATCGGCTTTGCTGTACCCATGCCCCTTAGAAATAGTGCAGAGCTCTCCCAACTTACGCTGTTCCCAAGCGGTTATCCAAATTGGATGACTCCATCTTGGGAACAGCGTAAGTTGGGCGAGCTGGAGTTTGCTCAGTCAGGAATAGGTTTCCCAAATACAGAACAGGGTGGTACTGAAGGGACACCTTTCTTTAAAGTTTCGGACATGAACATGTCTGGCAACGAACACGAATTGGTCGCGTCGAACAACTACGTAACACCTGAGCAGATCTCACGTATGGGTTGGCATCCGATTAATCAGGTGCCCGCAATTTTTTTTGCTAAGGTGGGTGCCGCAGTCATGCTAAACAGGAAACGGCTGGTAAATAAGCCATTCCTGATGGATAACAACACTATGGCGTTTTCAATGGACTCAAGTTTGCTTAATACGCAATTTGGCCAATTATTGTTCGATCGTCTTGATTTGACGAGTTTGATTCAAGTTGGGGCTTTGCCATCTTATAACTTATCCGACGTAGAGAGCATTACCGTCTCTTTGCCAAGCACTATGGATGAACAGCGTCAAATTGGCGAATGTCTCTGCAACATCAACGACCTCATCACCCTTCATCAGCGTGAGCCACGGTTTGCTGATACAGGTTAAATAAGAGTCGAAAGAGCCCTCATGACAATGTCAATGTCCTTGTTCTCGAGCTCTTGGATGACGTGTAAATAGGTTTCCTGAGTGGTGGTCATGCTTGCATGCCCGAGCCTTCGGGATACGCTGGCGATGGAGACGCCGGCGAACAGCAAGAGTGATGCATGTGTATGACGCAGCCCGTGGACGGATATGGTGGGCACGCCAACATTTTTGCAGTGGCGTGCTAAGACGCTGTTAGCCGT
Source organism: Atopobium sp. (assembly GCA_015259025.1). Classification (GTDB taxonomy): domain Bacteria; phylum Actinomycetota; class Coriobacteriia; order Coriobacteriales; family Atopobiaceae; genus Lancefieldella. The sequence continues at coordinate 1,203 of JABZHE010000186.1, forward strand.
CGAGTTATAGACCTTTCCCTTCGCAAATATGGGCTCAGTCGGCGGAAGATCTTTAAGCAGCCCAGAAAGTTGCATGATGAGTTGCCAGTCGAGTTGAACCTTTCGCACCGATGAGGCGTTTTTCGTGGGGACGAATCCGCCACCGTTCTTGTAATCCCAGGTTTTGTTCACCGAGAGCGTTTGATGGGCGAAGTCGAAGTCTTCGGGAGTAAGCCCAAGGGCCTCGGAGAAGCGCAGACCTGTTTTAGCGACTATGAGAATAAGCCAATCCCAGTTCGGCTCGCCTGATAAATCAAGGTCGCCGAGCATGGCATGAAGCTCAAACTGGTTGAGATATTTGATCTTTTTCGTACGCGGCTGTTTCCCTTTGATGATGGCCTTGCGCGTAGGGTCGCGAGGGATGAGTCCTTCGTCAACTGCGTCAAGGATCGCCCCTTTAAGCTGATGGTGGAAGTCCATGGTTGTCTGGCGCTCGTGGTGCACTGCGTAGCCGTTGATGAGCTGCTGGTACGAGGTCCGGTCGAGATCTTTTATCTTGAGGTCTGGAATCAGCTTGGCGAGCCAAGACTGCGTGAGCCGGTACTTTCTCATGGTGACCTCACGGATGGCCCCTTCTTTGTAGACGCTAATCCATTGCGAGTAGTAATCACAAAAAAGGGATTCTTCGTTGATACTGATTGGCATTTTTACCCTCTTTCATCATGTGAGGTGGCTCACGCTGATGAAGGGTGATAAGATGGTCGAGCTGCTTGAACATAGACCCTATTGCAGTCTGCTCATCCTTTGAAGGAAAGGCGAATTCTCCGGCCGCCAAACCTTTTCCAGATATCTCTAGGAAGGTTGATCCAGAAGCTT
>JABZHE010000187.1:0-2056 GCA_015259025.1 Atopobium sp.
GAGGCAAGCTCTTCATCTGTGGGAGCCGCGATAACCAAAACACACTCGCCTTTGAGGTTCTCTTTTGCTGCAAGCGTCTCAACAAGGCAAGGAGCCACGTCGCGCACTACTTCTTCATGCAGCTTAGTAAGCTCTCTGACAAGAGCCACCTGCCTGGTTGGAAACACCTCGGCTATGGCCTCAACCGTTGCGAGCACCCTAAACGGAGACTCATACAGCACAATAGTGCCCGGAATTGATGCAAGCTGCTGCAGGCGCTGAACAATCTGTCCGTGTTTTCTAGGCAAGAACCCTTCAAAAAAGAAATGATCACTTGCTAGGCCCGATGCAACAAGTGCACAGGTTACCGCAGAAGGACCCGGAATAACTTCCGTTGCAAGGCCTTCTGAAAGCGCCGCGTCTACCAAATGCTGACCCGGGTCAGAGATGCCTGGCATACCCGCATCTGACACAAACGCAACACGCTGACCAGCGCGAAGCCTCTCAAGCGTTGGCTCAATTTGCGACTCAATAATATTTTGATCACAGCGCTGCAGCGGCACATGAATGTCAAATGCCGAGAGGAGCTTTGAGGTCACGCGCGTGTCCTCACATAAAATGACATCCGCTGCTGCAAGCGTTTCTTTAACGCGCGGTGACGCGTCCGAAAGGTTACCAATAGGCGTGCCCACAATAGACAGTTTACCTGCTAAAAGAGTAGATTCTGTCATTACTCGAGCATTCCCCTCTCAAACGTTGCAAGTGCAACGCGTGCGTCCCATGCAGCCAAAAATGCGGAGGTCTTCCAGGTCTGGAAGAACCATGCAGGACACGTATTGTACACTTTGAGCTGGCCTGAAGTGTAAATGCGCTCAAGCGCAATTCTTCCCTCTGCCGTCATAGCGCCGTCAATGCTTGGAAGTGATGCTGACCATTTACCCACCATGACTGGCAGACCGCCTGAAGCAGAAGTCTTCAAATACGCTTCGTTTTTATCAATAAGCTGCTGTACACCGCGAGGACCCGAGCAATCAATTCCCTCGCAGGGTTTATCAAGGTGAGCGTCAAGCCAAACGTTTTGATAGGCCTGCTGGCTCATAAAACGCCTAAATCCCTGAGGCCAGCCACCATCTGGGAGAATGACCACAGGCTCTTCTCCTGCCACAGATCTAATGGTCTCATAAGCACGGCGATAATAGTTTCTAAGCGAGTGACCAGGAATACCATCTGTGAGCTTAAAGCCCTTGCGCACACGAGGCTTAACCTCATCGGCTACCTCAATGCCATAAAAGCCGCTGCGGTGAGCGTAGTGAAGGGCAAGCTTATGCAGAATAGAAAGCGACTTCTCCCCAGAAATTCTAGTACGCGGAGCACCTCCTGGCTGGTCATTCAAGCCATCAGGCAAACCTGGATTTACTGCCAGTACAAAAATAACGTGCAGGCAAAGTTCTTCTGCCCATTCAAGAGCTCTATCAAGCTCGGTAATGCAGCTAACATATGGAGTACCAGCAGCTTCTTCATCAAAAACGTACCAAGGCACAGAAATTCTTACCGCATTAAAACCACGAGCGGCAATGCTGACAAAGTCAGAACTCTGGATAAATGAAGAACGATGCGCTTTAACAAGATTGTGGTAGTCCTCAACGCCCAGCGCTTTAATGAGCTGAGCCTCATCAACGCAGCCTGTGCGCGCAAACGGCTCAGGAGTTACCCACGGTTCAAGCGTAAGCCAACCGGTTAAATTGACACCCCGCAACGCTCCGTGAGCCATGAAATTCCACCTCGCCAAAAGATAAAACCTCTACATACGTAGAGTATACCCATCGAGGTTACGTTGCTCGCACAAGCTTTAAAAAACAACAGGTTACTTCATATTTTTTGAATATATGGCGCAATTGTTGGGGGTCTCATCAACCTCAACAGAAGAGACGGGCAAACCTTCTGTCTCAAGTTGCTCAAAGAGATACTTAGCCAAGTTTTCTGCTGTTGTTCTAAACGGCAAAATAGTGAGCGAGAAACCCTCTTCTTTAAGACAGGCCAACGTCTTTTCAGAAAGAGAACCTTCTTCAATCAAAAA
>JABZHE010000188.1:0-2050 GCA_015259025.1 Atopobium sp.
CCAGGGAACTGGTGCACGTCCTCTACCAGCTGACTTGTCTTCGTTGCTGCAGCTGTACCACACACTCCCCGACCAAACGGAATGCGCACGCAGGCAACTTTGCCCTGGAACGGTCCCAGACGCAGCTCGGGAATAACCGACTCCAAATCAGACGTCGTAGTAGGATCTACCAGGTAGAACCCTACCCAGTTGATGTCATCCAGAGCATCCCAAAGAAGAGCCGCAGCATTTGACAGCACCGGCAGCCAATGAGCATCAACCTCGGCAAGCGAGACAATCTGTTTTGCAAGTAAACCGTAGTCAGTCATGTTTACTTCTCTGGCAGAATCTCAATCCAGCAGCCATCAGGGTCTGCGATAAAGTAGAGTCCCATCTTTGGGTTCTCTTTAACAATGCAGCCCATCTCCTCGTGAAGCGCGTGGAACGCATCAAAATCGTCAACGCGGAACGCAATGTGAGTGTCTTTTCCGCCGTTATCGTAGGGGTCTACCCAACCGCGGTTCCATGTGAGTTCCAGCTCAAAAGGAGACCAGTCGTTTACCAAAAACGTGTTGGTCCAAGAACCGTCCTCTGGTCCCTTAACACGGTCAACGCGGAATCCCAGAGCCTTCTTGTAGAACTCGACGGTTTTCTCGTTATCCAAAACATGGGTGCAGCGATGAACAAATCGTGCCTGCATAAATCCTCCTTTGGTATCGAGAAACCCCGCTACTAGACGGGGTTTCTCGCCATGTGAACTACGTGCTGGTAGAGCGCTTGTGCGCGGTCGCGCCCGGCCGTGCGCCCGGCCGTGCGCCGACTCCCCGCTAGTTGAGCTCCTGCTCAAGCTGATCGACAAGCTCGCCGAAGTACTTAAGTGCAGCGTTAACGGGGTCTGGAGGGGCCATATCAACGCCAGCGCCGCGGAGCAGCTCGATTGGAGTCTTGGAGCAACCGCCGGACAGGTAGCCAATGTAGTCCTTGACCGCAGGCTCACCCTCGGAAAGGATGCGCTGGGACAGGGCAATAGCTGCCGAGAAACCAATGCAGTACTGGTAGACGTAGAAGTTATAGTAGAAGTGAGGGATGCGCGACCACTCCAGCTTGATCTCTTCGTCCAGCTCAATGCCAGGTCCAAAGTACTCGGCGCAGAGCTTTCCGTAGCGCTCGGAAAGAACCTCGGCGTTCAGAGCCACGCCGTCAGCGTTCATCTGGCTGATGTCACGCTCAAACTCGGCAAACATGCACTGGCGATAGATGGTGCCACGGAAGCCCTCAAGGAAGTGATTGAGGATGTACGCGTGGCGCGCAGGATCGGTCTCGTGCTCAAGCAGGTAGTGCGAGAGCAGCGCCTCGTTGCAGGTAGATGCAACCTCTGCAACAAAGATGGAGTAATCGGAGTAGGTAATCTCCTGGTTGTGGGACGAGAAATACGTGTGCAGGGAGTGGCCCATCTCGTGAATGAGGGTGTAGACGTCGTCAAGGCCGCCCTGGAAGTTGAGGAGCATAACGGGGTTCATGCCCTTACCACCTGCGGAATAAGCACCGGAGCGCTTACCTGGGGTTTCGTACACGTCAACCCAACGGCTCTCCAGACCCTTCTTGACCAGGCTGACGGACTCCTCGCCCATAGGCGCCAGCGCCTTAACAATAAGGTCGCAAGCCTCCTCGTAGGTGAACTTCATATCAACGTCATCAACAAGAGGAGTGTAGACGTCCCAGAAGTGCAGCTCATCCAAGCCCATAACACGCTTGCGCAGGTCAACGTACTTGTAGAACGCTGGGAAATTCTGGTGAACAGCGTCAATGAGGTTGTTATAGACCTCAACAGGAATCTCGTTCTCTGCAAGAGCAGCCTCAAGGGAGCTTGCATACTTTCTAGATGACGAGAAGAACTGCAGGTTCTTAACCTGGCTGGTCAGAATTGCAGCGGAGGTGTTGCGGAACTCACCAAAACGGCTGTAAAGCTGCTTGAATGCGGACTCACGCAGGACGCGGTCAGCATCCATCAGCAGAGGAACAAATGAACCGCTGGTCAGCTTATGGGTCTTGCCCTCAGAGTCAACTGCGT
>JABZHE010000189.1:0-2015 GCA_015259025.1 Atopobium sp.
AGGGGCATGTGAGCGCTCGACTGGCAGGTGTCCAACAGGATGAGCGCCCCCACCGCGCGTGCAGCAGCAGTGATCGCGGCGACCGGTGAGACGGCACCCGTCACGTTGGAGACGTGTGTGACGGACACAATCTTTGCTCGCTCGGTGATCTTTGATGCAATCTCTTCAGGCGTAATCTGATACTGCGAGTTCATGCGCAGGTACACCAGGTTTGCGCCGGTAGCCTTGCAAATCTGCTGCCAAGGGATGATATTGGAGTGGTGCTCCATGATGGAAATGACCACGTCATCGCCTGGTTTAAGCGCATAGCGACCAAGGCTTGAAGCAACCAGATTAAGCGCCTCAGAAGTGTTGCGCGTAAAGATAATCTGACGGTCTTCTGGCTTGCCGTTTTTATCGACAGCTCCAATGAACTTTGCAATCGAAGCGCGAGCTCCCTCGATAGCTGCGGTTGCCTCCACACTCCAACGATACAATCCGCGCAAAGCGTTTGCGTTCATGGTCTCGTAGAAGCGCGACTGCGCCTCAATAACCGCGCGTGGACGCTGAGAAGTAGCAGCGCTGTCCAAGTAAGCTACCTCAGGATTTGCTGCCAGCAGCGGAAAATCTGCCTTGTAAGGGTTATCGGTAATCTGAGCAACTTCTGCGTCGGTCATTACGCGACACCACCTTTGTTGGAATTGGTCTCGGAGTAAGAATCGTTGCCATCGTTGCTGGCCACATCTTTGCTACCTGCAGCTTCGTCATAGTCGTGAGCAATTTCTGCGCCCAGCTCAGCCTCGCAACGCTCAACAGCCACGCGGTGGGAAATCTCCTCAGGCGCGTTGATGATGGCGTCTTCAAAGAGAGCGCGTATAAACAGCTGCTCAGCAGCCTGGCGAGAAAGTCCTCGAGCTGCAAGGTAATCAAGCTGCTCAGGGGAGACGGATCCGATGGTAGCTCCGTGGTTACCAGCAACATCGTCCTCATCGCAGAGAATAACAGGCATGGTCTTGTTGACAACGTCGTCACCAAGAATCATGACCGTTTCAATCTCGTTGCCCTGGGCATCTTTTGCGCCGCGGACAAGATCGATGGTTGCGCGAAGCGTCTTCTTAGCTGCCTCGTTAAGGACGCCAGACTCGGTGAGTTGCGCGCGCGTAGAGGTACCACGCATGCGTACCAGGTGATTGATATCAAGCGTCTCTTCGTGAGTAGCGTGATAGCGATTGTTAAGGTCAAGGCGAGCTCGAGCGCCAACTAAGTTAGCAGTGAGTCCAAGGCCAATGGTTGATCCACCCAGAGCGTACTGCTTAACGTCAACAGCAGCGTCCTGGTGAATCTCAAGACCAACACTTTCAAGGTGCTGCTGGCCCTCATTGACGCCAAGCATCTCAATGAGGTGCAGCTTTGCACCAGCCTCAACCACAATGCGGGTGAGCGCAGCGCTGGTTGGGAGCGCATCGCCGGAAGCGTTCGCGTCGCCGCTTGCAGTCGCGTTTCCGCTGTCGTCCGTGTTGCCTGCAAAAGCGGCGATAACTACAGTAGCCTCAGCACCTTCACGTACGATAACGCCGGTATTAGCACACTGGTTTTGAGCTGCAGAAACAGCAACAACAATAGGTTCTTCTCGCTTGGTATGCGCGGGAACACTGTAGAAATCGGACTTGAATGCCTGAGATTCAACGTAGTCAGTAACCTCTTGGCCCATTCCACACTCAATGCGCTCAAAAAGACGAGGCAGAGGCAGGTACACTTTGCCTGCATCAGCGTGATTAGGAACGGAAACTGACAAAGAGTTAGCGCGTAGACGGTTCCATGTCTGAGCTGCAGGAACGTTGGCGCGATTAATCAAAACGTTATCCATTAGCCAATCGCTCCTTCCATCTCAAGTTTGATTAGATTGTTCATCTCAACGGCGTACTCCATAGGGAGTTCCTTTGAGACAGGGTTTGCAAATCCGTTTACTACCATGGTGCGAGCCTCAGCCTCAGAGCAGCCGCGGCTCATCAGGTACAAAACGGTGTCGTCAGAAA
>JABZHE010000018.1:0-9811 GCA_015259025.1 Atopobium sp.
TCCTCTTCTTACTGCTCATTAGCGAATATGCTGTAGCACGCCTAAAGAGCTAACCAACGCGGCAGGGCTGAAGAGCCAGTAAGGCCACCTTGCACTAAACGCAAAATCCCTCTGCTCCACATACTGGAACAGAGGGATTTGTGTACATAAGGCGAGAAAACCTACTGCTTGACGGGTTTCTCGGCAATGATCTTAGAAGGAGCAAGCGCCGCCGATGGTGCAAGCAGCTGCAGCGGAACCATCGTCTGAGTCATCGTTTGAACCAGAAACATGGAAGACCTCAGAAAGGTAATTGATGATGTCGCCGGACTCATACATTGCCTTGCCGTCAATGAACAGACATGGCACCTGACGCTTGCCGCCAACCTCAATGAGGCGCTCGCGAGCTGCGTCATCAGCAACGATATCGTGCATAGGAAGCTCGATGTTGTTCTGCTCCATGAAAGACATTACCTTGTGGCAGTATGGGCAGGTTGGCTTATAGAAAAGCTCAAGATTCTGAGTAGCCATAAAAACTCCTTTTGTTAGTAATTACTACTACTTTGTCTATACCCATCACGTTGCAGTTGTTTCACATGGATTTAGATAGGCATAAAAATAGCCGCACAAGGCGGCTATTAGTAGTTGATGGTGCCAGCAACCAGGATCGAACTGATGACCCCCGCTTTACGAGAGCGGTGCTCTACCAACTGAGCTATGCTGGCGTGCAAAAGCGCGCTAACAACTATACGGGGAAGCCCTGTATTATTCAAGCAGAAATACTAAAGAAGCCCGAGAACACCACGAACAAGGCGCTCAAGATCATTTGCGTACTTCTCAGATGCCTCTTGAACACTCTTATGTGTAGTTCCATGAGCGCCAGCTGGGTTTGCTGCAAGCGTTAGAGCCAACACATTCATATCAAGAGCGCGAGCCATAATGACTTCAAGAGCTGTGGAAACGCCAACGTATGAGACGCCAAAGCTACGAAGCATAGCAACCTCTGCAGGAGTTTCAAAGTTTGGTCCCAAAAGACCAGCAAAAACACCCTCATTGAGCTCAATCTTAAGGTCATCTGCTACGCCACGCGCAAGCGTTCTTAGGTAAGGCGAGAAGGCATCATTCATATCTACAAATGGGGTCTCGACATCGCGAAGACCTGCCCACTCTGCAAGCGGATTAGTTCCAGTGAGGTTAATCTGATCAGTAATAACGCCAAGGCCAGTCTTTGCGTTTCCAGGAACAGCACCTGTTGCACCTGCAAAAATAATGTCTTTGCAGCCCAGGTGATGGGCATGCTGAACAAGAGAGGTTACCTCAGCTGCAGAATAACCCTGATAGAGGTGTACGCGACCAGGATAAACAACTACAGGTACGCCATCGATAGTACCAATAGTTGCCTCAAAGCTGTGACCAGCCATAGGAGAAGCGTCAACAGGGAAACCTGGAATGTCACGGTAATCAATACGACGAACTGGCTTTACCAAATCAGCAAGGTGGCCAAGTCCGGTTCCCAAAATAAGAGCAACCGGATGCTCAACAGATGGGCTTACATTCTCAATGGTTTTCTCGGTAACCACGCAAATCCCCTCCTCTAAGAGGTGACGAGTAAGTGTTCCCTCGCCAGAAACAAGCTTTCCTGAGTACGTACCATCATAAATCTCATGCACGCCACAAGACGGGCTCTTTGCCTTTAAAACGGCGAGCGTTATGTCAGAAGACGTAACAGCACTAAGAGCAATCTTAGATCCACGTTCAAAATCTTCCGTTACATCTGAGCCGTCCTTGAGCCAAACACGTCCTTCTCGCTGTTCCGCGGGCGGACGAGGCACAGGAAGACCTGAGGAAGTCTCGGGGCAGATCTTTGTGACGTTTACTTTTTCTGCCAGCTTTTGTACTGCAGAAACAGGCTTGGCCCCTCCGTCATATCTGACGGGGAGGCCAAGTAAACAAGCGCTAATAGCAACTTTCATTGCTTTTCAGATCCTAGAGAGCAAGAGAATAAACAGCAATAGATGCCTTACCAAGAATCTCGTTGATCTTCTGTGACCACTCCTGAGAAGCCTTGCTTGCAACAGCAGAGTACTTGCTCATTGCAACCTGATAAGCGGTCTGAGCAGCTGCATAAGAGGCGGAATCATTGGAGATTGAGTATGCAGAGAGCTGCTTGTAGTAATCGCCATCCTGGGAAGCCCAAGTGTTGTTCTTAGCATCCCACTCATCACCAGCAAGACCAATGATGTACTGAGCGTACTCCTGGCTTGTAGTCTCGGAGTTGCCGTCCTCAGGTGCAGTTGGAGCCTGTGGAGCATCTGGAAGGGTTGTAGTCAGAACGCTATCACGATACTTCTTCATAATGACAGCATCATGGATGAGCTTCTTTGCAACGTCTTCAGAGAGCTTGTATGCAGAAGCAACCTGGCTAACATCAGTAGTCTTGAAGTTGGTCTGCATGTAATTGTTGACCTCGTCATCAGTGACGGTAATACCCTTGCTCTGAGCCTCAGCAACAACAAGAGCATTGCGAACATAGCCAATGATCTTATCGGCTGCTGGAACAGCATAGGTGCCGTCAGACTGCTTTGCAGCGTCAAGACCGGAAGTGTTCTCAATAACCTCACGAGCAGTCACTTCTTTGGTCTGACCGTTATAGGTATAAGAAGCAATAGGAGTGTTGAGCTCACCCTCAGAAAGTGTGGTGCGACCGTTCAAAGAACCAGTAGCTCCGCCGCCGCCAAGAAGGAAGCGACCGATGACAATACCAAGAGCAAACAGTACAACTGCTCCAACTCCAATAAAGATCTTTGAGTTCTTTCTTACATCAATAGATGGCATATCCTTGCCTTTCATCGCTTAATGCAACTATGCGTACATAATACAAACCTGTAGTTTACTCTTATTAGCATGCATAAAACATACAACCAGTAAACTCCCCCGTTTGTACACAGTCGTTTACAAGCAAATCACATTACTTGGTAGCTGCAACAATCTCTTCCGAATACTGCTTAATGTATCCCGTGGCATTTTCCGCATCAAACTTCATACGCTGCGACAATGCCTTCTTCACGTCCTTAGAAATAGTTCCATGTGCTAAGGCGAGAAGACCCTGGAGCATGTCATGGTACTCAGCATCTCCGTGATAGCACTGAACTGCCTCATCCAGAAGTGGCCATGCCTCATCAGAATGCTTTGCAGAAGTTGCGCCGTACTGGCAGAGGAACAAAAATGCTGCTAGACGAACCGTGGCCGAGTCATCATCAAACAAAGAAGCCTCAGCGGCATCAAATGCTTTGAAGACCTGGTCACCAAAATGCTCGCTCAAATGAGCAAGTGCATCGAGTACTTCCCAACGAGTCTGAGCCTCTGGTCTATACAGTGCATCAATAAGAGAATCGATGTGCTCTTCAAAGGCAAGAGGAGCAACATGAGCAAGCTCTGCAAGCTCATGAGACGCATCTTGACGAGCGCGCCTACTAGCATCAGACAAAGCGATGACCAGTGCATTCACTTTTTTCATCTGAGCCATAGTTGGCTTTTTAGCAGCCTTCTTAGCAGGTTGCTTTTCTTCTTTTGGCGCCTTTGTAGAGCCCGCTTTTGCGGTTGCCTTAGTTGAAGCCTTTTTTGGCTTCTGAGCAGTTTCTTTCTTTTCTGCCATGAAACCTAAATCCTTCCTAAAACACCGTTTATTCTCTAAATCCGTCTACGACAACGGTGCCGCTTTTTTGATCCTCATGAATTTTAATAAATCCAAGGCTTGATGCCTCACGTAAAAGAGAAGTAAACGAACGATATCCATAAGTTGCCTCAGCAAACTGTGGACGCTTCCTTCGCATAGTCTCCTTTAAGCGAGATGCATAAATAAACGTTTCGCTTTCGCGTTCCAAAGACTCAATGGTCTCAAATAAAAGCTGATAGCAGTCGTGTTTCTCGACAGGTACTTTCTCTTTGAAGTCTGGAATTCTGCCAGAACTCAAAATATCCTCGTAGAAGATGAACTCGTCACAAACTTCAGCAAGAAGCGAGCTGGTAGATTCCTTCATGCCAACACCAATAACTGTTTTACCAGCCTCTTTAAGCTTTGCCACAAGTGGCGAGAAGTCCGAGTCACCAGAAAGCACAGCGAATGTGTCAATGTGGTCTTTAGTAAGACACATCTCAACAGCGTCCACCGCAAGTCTAATATCGGCAGAGTTCTTGCCGGTATAAGCCCTATCTGGAATCTCAATGAGCTCAATGCCAAGCTCATGCAGGGGTGTAATAGCATTTGGAAAGCGCTGCCAATCGCAGTATGCACGCTTAGCAGTAATACGACCCTTATCAACCAGCCTCTCCATAATAAGCTTCATCTCTGGAAGATGACCTGGTTCTTGATGACCGTTGCGCTTTCTTTTACCTGTTCCTAGTGCCAAATTTTCATAATCGATGAAAACCGCAATAGAGCTCTGAGGAGTAGAAATATCACTCATAATCGGGGTTCCTTTGCGGCTAGCACTTAGTGACAGCAGTGGCCGTCATGACCGTGCTCGTGACCTTCATGCTCATGATGATGTCCATGGCCGTGGCACTCGCACTCGTGATCGCCATCTTCATGGTCGTGACCACAGCAGCACTCGTGCTCACCCTCATCTTCCTGGCTCTCAAGAAGCGACCAGTCAAGACCAGCTGCAGTGCTCGTAGCCTCATCAGCATAAAGCAGTGAGATTGCCTGAGTACCCTTACGAGCGCCACCAATCTGGCAGAGCATGTCATACAGGGTAAAGGCGGTCTCTGCACCAGGAAGCGTAATCTCAAGGTCCTCAGACTGAGCAAGAGCAAGCGCAATATCCTTGCGGAAGTGCTCAGCCAAAAATCCTGGTTGGAAGTCTCCCTCAAGCGACTTAGGAGCAAGCTCTTTAAGTGCGCGAGAAGAACCCATGCCACTAGCAACAACCTCAAGCATCTGCTCAACGTCAAGTCCACCCTGCTCTGCCAAGGCCATTGCGTCTGCATAGCCAATCATGCATGATGCAAGAGATACCTGATTACAAAGCTTTGCGGTCTGACCCTTACCAGCACCACCCATGCAGAAAATCTTTGCCGAGAAGGTCTCAAGAAGAGCGCGTACTGGCTCAACATCATTCTCAGTTGCGCCGACAATCAGCGTAAGAGTACCGTCCTGGGCGCCTTTCTGACCGCCCGTAACCGGACAGTCAAAGGCATGCTTTCCCTCAATTTCAGCAGCATCGTGAATATCACGAGCAAGCTGAGATGAAGAAGTGGTCAGATCAATAAGGTATGCGCCCTTCTTAGCAACGCGGATAAGGCCATCTGTTGCCAAGTAAACGTCTTCAACATCAGTTGGATAACCAACCATGGTAAAGACAACGTCAGCGTCTTTTGCAGCATCTGCCACACTCTCTGCAGCGTGAGCGCCCAACGAGACAAGCTTTTGCGCTTTCTCTGGTGTTCTGTTGTAAACAGTAACGTCATAACCAGCAGAAATAAGGTGCTCTGCAATAGGAGCACCCATAATGCCTGTTCCAATAAAAGCAACCTTTGCATTCTTGCTCAGTGCCATGTATGAGTCCTTTCAGACTGAAATAAATATACAAACTGGGGCCGCTCCAAAGAGCGACCCCATACCTTGTACCCGTTAATTAGATTTACGAACCCTGTTAGCAATTCGGTCAGAAAGCGAAAGCTTCTCGCGGCGGTCAGTTCCCCAGAAGACAATAGCTACCATGCCTGGACCAACGTGAGCGCCAATAACTGGTCCCACCTGACTGTGAATAATGGTAAGTCCCTCACAGCCCTTCTCTTTACGAATCTGAGCCTCTAGCCAATTAGCATCCTTCTGAGCGTCTGCAGAAATAATGCCAACAGGAAGCGAGGTGTCATGAGAATAGCTATCTCTAAAGTCCTGGATAAGAGACTTGAGTGCCTTCTTACGGCCTCTGCACACTGTCTTGACGGTAAGAGCTCCTGTTGAGTCATAGGTAAGCTCTGGCTTTACATCAAGCTTGCCGCCAATATTTGCTGCAGCAGCTGGAATACGACCGCCCGCAGCAAGAGCATCCAAAGTCTCAAGCGTTAAATAGCCATGAATGTAGTTACGAGCATCTTCTGCCCACTCGGCAATCTCTTTTGCCGAGAGACCCTTATTGGCCTGATGTACTGCTTCAAGACCCAAAAGCTGAGCTGCGGACGAAGGTGCACCGTTGTCGACTACATAAATCTCAAAGTCTGGATATTTCTCTCTTACCATATCTGCTGCTTGTTCAGCTGCATAGTAGGATGAAGAGAGCGCAGAAGTAAAGCAAAGATACACCGTTGGTGTGCCCTGTTTTGCAGCACGCTCAAAGACCTCAAGATAATGACCAGGAGTAATTGCAGAGGTGGTGTAGTGCAGCTTTTTGTCTTTGCGCATGCCCTCAAAGAACTCATGTGCACTAATGCTCTTCCAGCCGTCATCATAGTGCTCTCCGTCTGGTCCCACATAAGGGAACTGGATGATATCAACACCTAACTGTTCAGCAATTCCTGGAGCAAAGTCTGCGCAGGAGTCCATGATGATTCGAACGTTACTGGGCTTATGATATGCAGCTGAAAGCTCAGTAGGCTCAAGGTCTTCAAAGGCAACCTCGCTGATTTCTTCTTCGGCCTTATCTTTTTTATTGAACATCTGGTTCCTCAATCTTAGGTTTGATAATTCCGTATCCACCATTTTTACGATGGTAAATGACATTAGTCAAACCAGTGGAAGAATTAACAAAGACATAAAAATCATGGCCGAGAAGGTCAGTTTGGACAAGCGCCTCCTCTTCTGTCATTGGCTCAAGATCAATGTATTTCTCGCGAACAAGCTGGTCATCAAGGTCTTCAGCTGGAATCTCAATGAGATTGGCAAGATCTTCTTGTGTAAGAGCAACTCCGCGCTCAGACTTTACATGATGACGGCGCTCAACAACTTTTGTCTTGTACTTACGCAGCTGTCTGGAAACTTTTTCTGCTGCTTCATCAATAGCCACATACATATCATCAGAGCTAGCAGTGACACGAACAACATTGTTACGAACAAATACCGTAACCTCAGCTGTCTTTCTATCTGGATTTGAAGGGTTTTTGTCTACTCTGAGAACTACATCGCAAGACATAGGAGTGATGTCAAATACTTTAAGAGCATCACCGATCTTCTGGTCTACGTGTGTGCGCAAAGCCTCAGAAATACTTACCTTGCGTCCCGAAATCTTGATGTCCACCATGGGAGCCTCCTATCGGATACACGAGACATCTTCTATCTGATGTCTGTATAACAACAATACCCATTTGTCGGTCAATCATTCCATAAAAAGTTGAATTGAGCGGTAAACGGTTAGAGACTATTTCTCTTTATGTGCAATTAATTTTGCTCAGAGGAAGATGTAGCTGAATCAGCACTGGTAGATTGTGTAGAAACTTCTACAAGACCAGAAATCTTGTTGGTAGTTGAGAGGTGTGGCAAGGTGCCAATCCACTTGTTTCTAATAACTCCCTCGACACCGTTAGATTGAATAGCTGAAAGAGCTTGCTGAATTTGTGTAGCGAGAGCTTTGTTACTAGTTGCAACAGAAATACCAATCGTGGATGGAACGTCAACGACACCAACCATAGAAATATCTTTGTTTGCTGCTAAATAAGCACCAGCATATGCATCACAGGCCACATAATCAATGGAACCATTTTCAAGTGCTTCAAAAGCATCATTTAGGTTAGAAAAACCCTGAACAGACATGCCCGTAAGCACCTGACCCATTGCGCGCTCAGACAAAGAACCCGTTTGAACGCCAACTGACTTTCCACTCAAACTATCAGCAGTAATGTTTGTCTCTGAACCCTTGTGGAAAAGAGCTGTTGCATACTCAGCATAACCAGAAATGAGCGTACTTGTTGAGTCTTCACCACTTCTGACATCCATGACAATATCGCAGCCTGCTTGCAAACCATCAACTGGACCATTTACTGACACAAACTTAACGTCTACGCCCAACTGATCTGCAATCGCAGAGGCCACTTCAACGTCAATTCCTTGCAGCGTTCCGCCTTCCGAGGCCACAATCATAGGAGCGGTCACTGACTGTGTGCGCAAACCAACCGTAAGAGTGCCAGCAGTATGCAATGCGGAATCAGGAATCTTCTGCTGACGGGCTTCTCGCTTCTCTTGAATTGCCTCTTGCACCGACTTGACGTGGAACCATTTGTCCAAATCAATGTTGATAGGACCAATGGAGCATCCTGTTAAAACAACAGCTAGTGCTATAAGAAGTAACACCTTAAGAGAGCTTTTAACGCGCGTCATCAGAACTCCTTCTTCTAAACAGGTGTCTTTTCAGCTGACCTGGTATTTGACCCCACACTCGCATACTGGAACGTTTGCTTTGCTACCGCAGCAGCTCCACTACTAGTTCTCTCGCCTGCGAGACCCTTTGTCTCATTGATATAACAGGCGGTATGGCTTACTTCTAGGACGAGCCATGATCGTTTACGTGCGCACACGCAAACTTACGTGGATCCCTTTGACCTCGTCTGTCATGGACTAAAAGCTCACAGAGAACTTCGCAACCACAGACCTGAAAAGACTTATCAAGTATAGCCGTTTGCAACCATAGGTAACTCACCATACGCGAGCTAATGCGCCTACGGTTACAGAATGCACGCCTGCGGCACAAAGTACTCTTGTAGCTTCTCTAATTGATGCTCCCGTAGTTACAACATCATCTAAAAGTAAAATATTTGATTGATTAACCGGCACAGTACAAGCAATACTTCCTTTCAAATTTATCTGTCTTTGAGCGGATGAAAGCGTTCTTTGGTCCTTTGCATGAGGACGTATAAGCACGTCATACAAAGGCAAGCCTGTAAGCTGGCAAAACGATTGGGCTACAAGTTCCATATGATCAAAGCCTCTGCGCGCGTACGCTTCTGCAGTTGCTGGAATAAAGGAAACGCCATCAATTTTTGAACTATCAAAGCGAGAGGTACCGTCACGAGCTTTCCATGCTGAGGCTTCTTCAAGCGCACACAATAGAGCTGCGGCAATTACCGGCGCCAGTCGAAGCTCGTGTCCATCCTTAAGCGTCAAGATCAACCGTGCAGGAGGGCCCTTAAATCCCATGGCACAAATGACCGCTCTACTCTCCCACTGAACAGGTCGTTTCTTTTTATCTGCACACTCTGAACAAACAAGCTTTCCGTATGGAGCGCCGCAATTAGGACATGCCCACTGCTGAGAAATCCATGGCAGCTTTGCCCGACATTCATCACAGAGGAGCTGGCCGGGTTTCTCGCACACAACGCAGCGTGTAGGAGCAAGCAGCTCAAGTGTTGAGTTTGCCGTTGCGGTAAGGATAGATGTAGGTTGCATTTTTACCCCCAAAATCTGGGGGCTGACAGTGAATACAGTCTAGAACTAAGGTCGCAAAATGGAAGGTATTTTAGGTAAACGGAAAAAGATGGCTTATCTAAAGCTCCTACCAGTGAGATTGTATTTTGTGAGGATTCGGCTAACGGATGTTTGCCACGGAAGCCATAACAAAATCAAAAAAACAAGCGTTGCTACGCCGTGCGTTAGATCAAGCGGAATTGAAGCCGCAAATGCGAGAAGAACGGATTCAAGCGTTAAAGGATGTACAAATCCAATAACAAAGTACACGTTCATTACAAGGCCAAAGAATGGCCCGGATATAAATGCCCAGATCATAAGCAAGAAAGGTGGAAGCTTGTGGGGTTTCTCGCCTTGTTGGACGGATGTACGTTTAAAAGATGCAGGGCAAGCTGAGGTAAAAGTTGCAAGAAGGCCTCCCAGATAGCCAACAAG
>JABZHE010000190.1:0-2000 GCA_015259025.1 Atopobium sp.
ACGTGGGGCCGAGGCACCACCAGTAGAGCGCGTACGAGAACCAAAAACGTTTCCACCATAGACTTCTGAACCACGGCCAGAGCCAAAGGTGCCATGACGGTCTCCGCGCTTTGCCCAGCCAACACCAGAAAAGCCCGCGGAACCAACACCAATAGCTTTAACGTGCTCCTGAGGAATCTCCCCCACAAAACGTGACACTGGATTTGCCTGAACAGAGCCGTAAGTTCTTCTCGTAGACGCATATGTCAAATACAAGCGTTTGCGCGCACGCGTAATAGCAACATAGGCAAGCCTGCGCTCTTCCTCTAGCTGCGCTGCCTCTGCCTCGTAATTTGCATGAGGGAAGATACCCTCCTCCATGCCAGCAACAAATACTGCTGGGAACTCCAGACCCTTTGCAGCGTGAATGGTCATGAGTGTTACCGCAGAGGTAGAACCATCCAAACTATCAAGGTCAGAGCGAAGCGCCAGCCATTCCATAAATGCCGGGAGCTTCTCAGCAGCAACCTGCGGATGAAGAGCTTCTTCCTGAGGTGCAGAATCTGGCTCAACAGCAACACCAGCAAGCGTGCCAGTAGCAGCATCAAAGCCAGCCTCACTCAGCGAAGCTGCATCTTGCGCATCAAGCGCTCCAGCTTCTCTGAGCTGCTGCAGGCTCTCAAGCGTTTCTTCAACGTCGTCGTGAGACTCATCAAACTCTGCTGCAACCCCAAAGAACTCTCGAATGTTCTCGATACGTCCATCAGCCTCAATGGTATGCTCCGCCTCAAGTGCACGAATAAGACCAGAGCGGTCAATAATTGCCTCTACAACCTCATCAAGCTCACCATCAATATGGCGTCCATGCTCAATAGCTGACGTAAACTCTACCAGCGCATTTCTTACCTTTGCGGTAAAAATGCCTTCTTCCATCACGCATGCTTCACATGCCGAGAAGAACGACAAGCCGTTATGCAGTGCGTATGTCTGAATCTTCTGAATACTGGTTGCACCAATACCACGACGAGGCGTGTTAATAACACGCAGCGCAGCCATATCATCATCGGGGTTCACAACTACCTTGAGATATGCCATAACATCTCTGATCTCTGCGCGATCAAAGAATCGAGTGCCGCCAACAATCTTGTAAGGAACACCAGCTCTGAGCAACATATCTTCGAGAATACGAGACTGGGCGTTGGTGCGATAAAATACGGCTATATTGTCGTACGATGTACCCTTATCGTGCAGTTTTTCTATCTCAGAGCCAATCCATGCGCCCTCATCACGCTCATCAGATGCCTGATACACCTGGATTTTCTCGCCATCTCCCTCATCGGTAAAAAGACGCTTTGGCTTGCGGTGAGAGTTGTGCGCAACAACCGCGTTGGCAGCGGCCAAAATATGTCCTGTTGAGCGGTAGTTTTGTTCCAGCTTAACAACAACCGCTTCCTCATAGTCTTTCTCGAACGCCAAGATGTTTTTGATGTCTGCTCCGCGCCACGAATAAATGGACTGGTCATCATCGCCAACGACCATAAGGTTGCGATACTTGGACGCCAAGAGCTTGGTAATTGCGTACTGGACGCCATTGGTATCCTGATACTCGTCAACGTTGATGTAGCGGAAACGCTCCTGGTACTTAGCAAGCACGTCAGGATACTTAGAGAGCAGCTCAAACGCCTTAACCAGAAGATCGTCAAAGTCCATGGCATTGGCTTTATCCAAACGAGTCTGGAGCGCGCGATACACGCGGGCTACCACGTGATCCATAGGACTTGCTGCCTGCGCCTCTACATCATCGGGATACAAAAGGGCATTTTTAGCAGCAGAAATCTTAGAACGAATGGAGTTGAGCGGGAACTGACGGACGTCAATATCCAAATCAGACAGAATAGTCTTTACCAGGCGTTTTGAATCGTCATCATCGTAGATAGCAAAATTGGGGCCATAGCCAAGACGCTCACCATCTTCTCTGAGCAGACGAACACACATAGCGTGGAACGTGCAAACCCACATAC
>JABZHE010000191.1:0-1972 GCA_015259025.1 Atopobium sp.
GCTCTCAAGAACCATCAACGTCAACGTAAAGCCTCTGACCCTTGCAGGTTGGAAGAATCTCTTTGAGTCAGCAGGTTTTTGCCCAAAAACTAAGAACGGCAAGATGACGCTCATGAATCCAGCTGGACTTATTGCGGACGAAGGCGCCGATGGTGCTCTGAGGGTTATTAGAAACGGCCTTAAACCCGAGAACACTAAGATGTTTACCAGCATGTTTACGTTCTTCAACGATCACGCTGACGACCTCAACTACATCGCCGTAGTGAGCAGAAAGCCAAGATAGCCGACGTTTCAAGCATGGCGTCGTTTCAAGCAAGTCGTCATCTCAAGATTGACGTACAGTCGCCCAAAACAGACATCAATCGAGCTAGACTCGGGCTCGATAGCAAAAAAGGAAGCTGGCACCTCCACCAGCTTCCTTCTCTTTTGTGCGTTATGTGCGGAGCTTATTTGGCCTTTGCGCAGGCAGCCATAGCAACGGAGCCAATGTAGTTGACTGGGTTGGTAAAGTTTGGCTGGAACAGAAGGTCAACAGCTGCAAGGTTGTCGATGGTCATACCAGCGGCAATGGCCACGGAGACAACGTTTGCAGCCTGAGCAACATCGTCATGTGTCGAGAAGAACTGTGCACCCTTGATGAGGCGAGTCTCTGGATCCCAGACCAGCGTAGCGGTAACTGGCTCGGTGGTCAGCATGAACTCAGGACGGTAGTTCTCGGTGATGGAGACAGAATCGTACTCATAGCCACGAGCCTTGCCACCCTCAACGGTGAGTCCTGCTGCAGCCATGGAGTAGTTGTAGAGCTGAACTGCGCTGGAAGCCTGAGTACCTGCATAAGCAGCAGTTGGCTCAAGCATGTTAGGACCAATGTGCAGACCCTGGCGAACAGCATTGGTTGCCAGAGGAATGTAGTCCTCTTTACCAGTGACGTTGAAAATGATGGAAGCAGAGTCGCCAGCTGCAAAGACGCCAGGCTCGCTGGTGCGCATATACTCGTCAACCTTGATAGCACCGTTAGGCAGCATATCAAGCTGACCGTCAAAGAGGTCAGTGCGAGGCAGGAAGCCAATGCCCAGAATTGCGTAATCTGCGGTGTAGGAGCCCTTATCGGTAACAACGGTGACGGAATCGCCATTGTCCTCAAAGCTCATGACCTTCTCGCCAAGTGCAAGCGTGACGCCGTGCTTTTTGTAAGCATCCTCAACCTGATCGGTGATTGCCTTGTCAAAGTTCTTTGCAAGAACACGAGGAAGCATGTCGATGAGCGTGACTGCCTTCTGACGCTCAGAGAGCTGCTCTGCAAGCTCGGCACCAATGTAGCCAGCGCCGATGACAATAGCGGACTTGGACTCTGCCATTGTGTCGTGAATGCGGCGGCCATCAGCCCAGTTCTTGCACTGAAGAACGCGAGGTCCGTCGATGCCAGGCAGTGGAGGAACAATTGGCTTAGAGCCAGTAGTGACTACGAGGTAGTCGAAGTCGTCCTCAAAAGTCTCGCCCGTCTTGAGATCCTCCCAAGCAACGTGCTTGGTCTTAACATCTGCAGAAGTGACGTTGGTGGTCATGTGAACGTGAGCGCCAGCCTCTGCAAGGGCTTCTGGAGAGCTGTAGAACATCTTGTTAGGATCGCTTACGTGGTCACCTACCCAAAGAGCAATGCCGCAAGACAGGAAGGAAACCGTGTCATTGCGCTCAAAGACGTGGACCTCCCAATCTGGGTGTGCGCCCAGGATTGAAGAAGTGGCAAAAACGCCTGCGTGGGTACAACCGATAACTGCAACTTTAGCCATAGAAACCCCTCTGTTAAATGCTACTAATGACTAACATTAATTGTTACTTTGACAGTGGCATTATGCCACATTCTGTTATCGAGAAGAGCGTCATTCTTGAACGTTCTTTAATAAATCGAATATTTGGGGTTCGTGAAGCAATTTGGCTAAAAGAAAGGCGTCTATCAAATCCTGATAGACGC
>JABZHE010000192.1:0-1946 GCA_015259025.1 Atopobium sp.
GCAGGTCAGAGGCGATCTCTGGATTCAGATTCTTGAGCCAGCACTTCTGGGTACCGTCCTTACCTTGGACGACGGTCAGCAACACCACAACACTTTCGACGAAATCTAACCCCCCCCGCGTTTGGGTGCGCCTAGCAGCGCAGGTACGAGTACGCTCGCGAGCGCTCGAGTTTCTCGCCAAGAACGTGCTGCAACAGCGCGGGTTTCTCGTCAGGTACAACTTTCCAACATTGCGTGCCTGAAAAGTGCAAAGAATCTGTATTTGAGGCACAGATTCTTTGATGAAATCAGGCAAATCCACAGTTTCTTTAACGTATTTAGGCAAAAGTTACAGATTCTTTGAAGAAATCAGGCGCGTGAAGATAGGCTGCGCCGCTCCAAATTTTGCGAGCCTGAAAACTACATCAAGTCTGAGTAAATTTACTCAGACATGGCGAGAAAAACCGGAAAATAGCTCAGATATGGTGCACTTTTCAGGCAAACTGTTCAGACATGACAACAAAACCCGGCTCCTACGTTGTGTGGGAGCCGGGCTGTCGTTTAAGTCACGCTTACCATGAGTCGCGTTTACCGCAGCGTTGCGTTTTCCGCAAAGCACGCTTACCGCGAGTCGCGTTATGCGCCGAGGTAAGCCTTGCGAACGTCATCGTCGTGGAGAAGCTCCTGGCCAGTGCCATGCTTAGCAACCTTACCAAGTTCAAGAACGTATGCGCGGTCAGCAACCTTAAGTGCCATGTTAGCGTTCTGCTCGACCAGCAAAATGGTGGTACCTGCATCGCCTAGCTGACGAATGATCTGGAAGATCTCCTCGATCAGGATAGGAGCCAAACCCATGGAAGGCTCGTCAAGCATCAAAAGCTTAGGCCTGCTCATCAGAGCACGACCCATGGCAAGCATCTGCTGCTCGCCGCCAGATAGCGTTCCTGCCAGCTGATTCTTGCGCTCACGAAGACGTGGGAAATGCTCGTAGACCATCTTGACGGTCTTTGCATTCTGGGAATCAGACTGAGTATAGCCACCCATCTCGAGGTTCTCGGCAACACTCATGCGAGAAAACACGCGGCGACCCTCAGGGCATAGCGCCAAACCAGCCTCAACAATCTTGTGTGCGCGCTGGCCTACAAGGTTTTTCTCGTCAAGTGTAATGGTGCCAGAGTCAGGCTTTACCAGACCAGCAATGGTGTTCAGTGTAGTTGATTTACCTGCGCCGTTTGCACCAATAAGGGTGACAATCTCGCCCTCGTGGATGTCAAAAGAGATACCCTGAACTGCGTGGATTGCGCCGTAAGAAACGTTAAGATCCTTGACGGATAGCAGGGGTTTTTCTGCACCTGTTGCCTGGGTGTTTGTAGTTTCAGCGGCCATTAGCGCACCTCCTGCTTTCCAAGATAAGCCTCGATAACGCGAGGGTTATTCTGAACCTCTTCTGGCGTTCCCTTTGCAATGATGTTACCGTGGTCAAGAACGGCCAAGCCCTCGCAGATACCCATAACAAACTTCATGTCGTGCTCGATGAGAAGAACGGCAATCTTGAAGTCATCACGAATCTTAAGGACATTCTCCATAAGCTCATCGGTCTCTGCTGGATTCATACCTGCAGCTGGCTCGTCGAGCAGCAAAATCTTTGGCTGAGTTGCCAAAGCACGAAGAATCTCAAGCTTGCGCTGAGCACCATAAGGCAGGTTGCCAGCAAGGGTATTTGCAAGGTTCTCCATGCCAAAAATGCGAAGCAGCTCTCGAGCGTTATCGGCGCTCTCTTTCTCCTGCTTCCAGTGAGCTGGAAGACGAAGGACGTCCTCAAAGAAATGAGACGTCATGTGGCTGCCCTGGCCAACCTGGATGTTCTCCATAACAGTCATATTGTTGAACAGACGAATGTTCTGGAAGGTACGAGCAATGCCCATGTGGTTTGCCTCAACAACGCTCTTACCAGCAAGATCGTAGCC
>JABZHE010000193.1:0-1920 GCA_015259025.1 Atopobium sp.
AGATAATCTGCACGTTTTAGCTATTTTCAGCGTAATGTATACGGCTTTTTGACAGATTATCTGTCATAGGTGTGTTTTGAACTGCTTTCTATTTCTCGTGTCCAAGAAATGGGAGGCAGTTCAATTTCTGTGCGGGGGATTATCTTGTACGAGGTCATTTTTAGCAAGATATTGTCTGGACAGTTATACACGTTGCAAAATCACATACCGATTAAGATTGTTGTCTTTGCCGTCTGCGTTAAACTGCGCACAAACATGCACGTCAAAGCCAAAACTTGCAAGAAGCTCATCCAGTTCCTTTTGCGAGAAGTGATGACAATAGCGCCAGGTATTTGCCTTATCTTGCCAGCCAATCAGATAGTCATGCTCCTCAAGTTCTGATGCATCTATACCCAGCGCACGCAGTCCCTGAGCAGTGGTTTCTTGAGCTTTAGCAGCAAGTTTTTGGCTGTTCATAAACTGCCAGAAAGAAACGCATACAAATCCGCCAGGTTTTGTTTTCTCTAACAGAGTGCACAGAAGCTCGGTTCTCTTCTTTGCGTCAGGTACATGATGCAAAAAGCCAAACGCAACCACTAAATCACAGGCCGGAACAGTAAGACGCGAAGAAAGCGTGTTATCAAGCAGACTCTTTATCACATCTAGCTCAATAAATGCCTGCTCATGGACATGAGCGCCTGTGTTGCCACTCTCCACAAGAGGCTTGCAATTATCTACAGCAAAATACTTTTCCGGAACAATCCCCGCCTCATCGCAAAGAAAGCGAGCAAAGCGCAGGTTTCCGCAACCAATATCAAGTACAGAGGGTCTCTCGCCAGCTGAAAGCTGAGGCATGGCGTCTAGGCACCGCTGCCAACCCTGCCAAGGCATCTGACGCGTTGCCGAGAAACTCTGAGCCTGCTGAGCATAAAACTCGGAGGTAATGCGGCTCAGCTGCTCAGCGGTGGATGCGCTGATAGATTGCGTATGTGTTCTGTTTGAAGAAGTATCCATACAGAGATTTTACGTCACCGTCTTACTCCTAAAGGCCAAAAGCTTGCCTTATTGCCTATACTGTTTGTATGGATGAACTCATTTTGGACATATTGCAGCAGCTCAGAGATGGCTCGCAAGGAGCTCTTGATACGCATCAGCTTGAGATGCTCATCAACTCGCACAACAGCGGAATTGACTCGAGCGCCCACAGTACAGAGCGCGAGAAACTCATTCCTAAGCGAGCAATTCTCCCCTATTTTTTGCAGGTCAAGCAGAACAATGATGAGCTGTGGCAATCGTGGAATGTGACCTCTGAGCTGGAAGAAAGGTTTATCCGCTCTGTACGTATGAAGCCTCGTCGCACCGCTTCTGGCGTGGCTACCATTACCGTGATTACCAGGCCGCATACCTGTTCGAGCAATTGCATTTATTGTCCGTGTGATCTGCGTATGCCTAAGAGCTATCTTGCTAACGAGCCTGCCTGTCAGCGCGCTGAACTCACGTTTTTTGATCCATACGTGCAGGTTGCAGCCCGCCTTCAGGCGCTTCATCAGATGGGTCACTCAACTGACAAAGTGGAGCTTATAGTGCTCGGTGGTACCTGGAGCGATTATCCAGAGGGCTATCAGTACTGGTTTATCAAGGAGCTCTTCCGTGCGCTCAATGACTGGCCCAACTCTCCTAGCTACATTCAGGAGCGCCTTGATTGGTACACCTCATTTGGTTTGCAGAACTCTGAAGAAGCGCTTTCTTCTTTTGTTGCTGAACAGCAGACGACAGTCTTTGATGATACTGCCACGTATAACCAGGCTTTTCATAAGCTCTACGACACTAGTCAGCCTCACCAAAACGCATGGTCTCAGATGCAAAGTACCTATGATGAGCTGGTGGAGCAACAACACGTAAATGAAACAGCTGCTGCTCGCGTGGTTGGCCTTGTTATCG
>JABZHE010000194.1:0-1875 GCA_015259025.1 Atopobium sp.
CTCTAACCTTGCTATGGGTAATCCAGAGGCAACTGAAGAACAGCTCTGGCACGCCCTTGAACAGGTCAATCTTGCTGAGTTCGTAAAGTCTTTGGGTGGACTTGACGCGCCAGTTGCCGAGAAGGGCTCCAACTTGTCTGGTGGTCAGCGTCAGAGATTAGCACTGGCCAGAGCCCTGCTTCACAATAGCCAGATGTACATCTTTGATGAAGCTACTTCAAATATTGATGTTGAGAGTGAAGACGTTATTATGCAGCAGGTTCACCAGCTTGCTCAGACAAAGATGGTGCTGGTAATTTCTCACCGCTTAGTAAACGTTAAAAATGCTGATCAGATTGTTGTTATGCAGCATGGTCGCGTTGTTGGAAGCGGTACGCACCAAGAGTTGCTTGCAACAAATGACGAGTACAAACGAATGACGCAGGCCCAGACCGAGCTTGAGAATTATGTGAAAGGAGTTGAGGCGTAATGAAGACAGAAGTTAAGAACAGCGCCACAACTGCACGTACTTCTCGCCGTAGTGCGCTCACTATTATGCTGAGACTGGTGGGGCTGGTTCGTCCGCTGGCTGGCTTTATGATACTTGCAATTTTGATGGGCGTTTTGGGTAACCTTGCCGCCACGTTCATCAGCATTTTTGGAGCATATGCGCTGCTCAGTGCTATGGGCTTTGCTTCATCTTCTCCTATGGCGCTGCTTTTTGGCGGCATGCTTTTGTTTGCCCTGGTCCGCGGTCTGCTGCGCTATGCCGAGCAGGAGTGCAACCACTTTATTGCGTTTAAACTGCTTGCGCTTATTCGAGACCGTGTGTTCACGGCGTTAAGAAAGCTTGCCCCTGCAAAGCTTGAGGTCAAAAATAAGGGCAACCTGATGAGCGTCATTACCTCAGACATTGAGCTGCTTGAGGTTTTCTACGCACACACTATCTCGCCTATCTGCATTGCGGTTGTGTTCTGCATTGTAATGGTGTGGTTTATTGCAGGTACTGCCAACTGGATTTTGGGTGTTATTGCACTTGTTTCTTACCTGGTAGTTGGCGTGGCAATTCCGCTTGCTATGTCTAAGCGCTCCGAGCAAGACTCTGCTGAGGCAAGAGATCTTGCTGGTAAACTCTCGACGGTTACCCTTGATAACCTGCGTGGTCTTGACGAGATTCTGCAATATAACACTGGTAAGCAGATGATTAAGGAAACAAGTCAACTTGCTGATCAGTTAAGCGACAGGCAGCAGGCAGTTAAGAAGGCATTTGGTGTCAATGATGCCGTTACGTCAACGGTTATTTTGCTCTCCGGCCTTGTCATGTTCTTTAGCTCGTTCTACCTGGCTTATCACCAGCAGATTTTTATGAATGAAGCTTTCATTGTCACCATTACATTGATGAGTTCGTTTGGGCCTGTTGTTGCTTTGGCAGCTCTGGGCACAACGCTTACCAGCACTTTTGCTGCAGGCAACCGTGTTTTGGATATTCTGGACGAGAAACCCCTAGTTGAAGACGTAGTGGACCAAAAAGACATCTCCTATGAAGGCGTTCGTGTTTCTCAGCTTTCGTTCGCGTACGATGACGAGCAGATTTTGGACAACATCTCCGTTGATGTTCCTACCGATAAGATTGTGGGAATTGTAGGAAAGAGCGGCTCAGGTAAGTCTACGCTGCTTAAACTTTTGATGCGTTTCTGGCCAGCAACACCTGGTGCTATTGAGATTTCTGGAACTCCTTTGGAGCAGATTAATACCTTTAACCTGCGAGATCTTGAGAGCTATATGACGCAGGATACGCATCTGTATCATGATTCCATCAAGAACAACCTGCGCATTGCAAAGCTCGACGCAACAGATGAAGAGATTATTGAGGCATGCAAGAAGGCTTCAATTCAC
>JABZHE010000195.1:0-1852 GCA_015259025.1 Atopobium sp.
ACATTGGTAGTGCCAATGTTTCCTGATCCAAGCTTGCGAATATCTTCATGAGCCATAACGCTTGCAATAATCAGGCCAAATGGAATGCCACCAAGGCCAAATGCAATTAGTCCAAAAATCAGAGCAACAACAATTCCAGACATTAGTTAGACTCAACCTTCTTACGGAACTTCAATCGAATAGGTGTGCCAACCAGAGAGAACTTCTCGCGAAGTCTGTTCTCAATAAAGCGCTCGTAGTTATCATCAACAAGGTCTGGAGCGTTGCACCAGAACGAGATAACAGGAGGCTTGGAGCCCGTCTGAGTGGCGTACTGAATCTTAAGACGGCGGCCGCGGTCAGAAACCGTGTGTCCACCCTCTCTAATCTGGGCGAGAAGCTCGTTGAGCTCGGAAGTCTTAAGCTGAAGTGCACGGGATTCTGCAGCCGAAAGAGCAGCAGCAAGCACCTTATCAATAGCGCGACCGGTAAGTGCAGAAACGTTGATGGAAGCAATCCATGGCGCAAAGGCCAGGCGCTTTGCTACAGAAACTGCTACCTCATCACGCTTTGCCTCAGAGTCAATGAGGTCCCACTTGTTAAGCAAGAGCACCAGCGCGCATCCACGCTCTACGGCCATGTTTGCAAGTTTTTGATCCTGCTCGGTTACGCCAACAGAGGCGTCAACCACAAGAAGACAGACGTCTGCGCGGTCCATTGCCTGCAGGCCTCTGACCAGACTGTAATACTCAACGTCCTCGTGTACCTGGCTCTTTTTGCGAATACCAGCGGTATCAACAAGACGAATGGGAGTTCCCTTCCATTCAATCATGGTGTCAATAGCGTCACGCGTAGTACCAGCAACATCAGAAACAATAGAACGTTTCTTGTTAGCCAGGCGGTTTGCCAGCGAAGATTTGCCTACATTTGGTCGGCCGATGATGGCAAGGTTAAGAATGCCGTCATCCTCTGGCTCTTCATCAGCCTCAGGGAAAGCATTGACAATGTCGTCCAGTAAGTCACCAGTACCGTGACCATGTGAAGCAGACAGAGGCAGAGGCTCGCCGCAACCAAGAGCGTAGAAGTCCCAAAGACCGTCCTGCTCAGTTGCAGGGTTAACTATCTTGTTGACAACCAAGAACACGGGCTTGGTGCTCTTGCGAACAATGCGAGCAACTTCTTCGTCTTCATCGGTAACGCCGGTAGAGCCGTCTACCACAAAGACAATAACGTCGGCCTCTTCGCAGGCAAGAAGCGCCTGCTCACGAATGTGTGGAGCAAAGCGATCCTGCGATTTAATTGATTCAATGCCGCCGGTATCAATGAGCTTAAACTCACGACCATTCCAGTCAGCATCGTGATATGAGCGGTCTCGGGTTACTCCCCTTGACTCGTGCACGATTGCATCGCGTTTCTCGGCAATTCTATTTACCAGCGTGGACTTGCCAACATTTGGGCGTCCAACAATAGCAACAATGGGCTTAGCCATGTCTCACCTTTCATTCAGTTGGTTTAATAATACCAGCAATACGTGGCTAATCCCACTCTTTGAGCGCTTTAATGCACGACTTGGCAATGTTTGTGGGACCAGGAATTGACATGATAACTTTTGCTCCGCGTGCCTCTAGCTGCGCAGTTAAATCGGCTAGTGACATGCCATCAAGGGTGACCTTATCAAAGTTAAACATGACCTCAGGAAGCACTACAAGAACATCTGTGAAGTCCTCTGGTACCTGGGCGAGAAGATCAACGGCGCAGATAAGTCCTGTGACATTAACGTCTCCACCAAAGAAATCGTTGCGCACGGCAAAAGTAGAAACGTTGCCGTTAGCCGACCAGTCATCACAGAAGGTCTGGATGGTTTGCTGAGCAG
>JABZHE010000196.1:0-1839 GCA_015259025.1 Atopobium sp.
CATTTGTTCTCTCGCTTTCCATGATTATGATGTTTGGCAAGAAAGGCCTGATTACCCGCGGTCTTTTAGGAATTTTTGACAACAACATCTATGGCTTCTGGGGCATTTTTATTGTCCAGACTATGTCGTTCTTCCCTGTGTGCTACATGATGCTTAAGGGTCTGCTTAAAAACATTGACCCAACCCTTGAAGAGGCGGCACGTGACATGGGCGCAAGCCGCTGGAAGGTATTTACCAGCGTTACACTTCCTCTTATTTTGCCTGGTTTAGGCAACGCTTTTCTCGTCTCATTTATTGAGTCGATCGCAGACTTTGCTAACCCAATGATTATTGGTGGCTCCTACGATACTTTAGCAACAACTATCTACCTGCAGATTACAGGCGCGTATGACAAGCAGGGCGCGGCTGCTATGGCTGTTGTTCTTCTTTCCATTACGCTGCTTATGTTTGTTGTTCAGAAGTTTGTGTTGGAAGCAAAGAGCACATCTACACTTTCGGGCAAAGCAACTCGAGCTAGGATGCTTATTACAGACAATTCTGTTCGCATCCCACTTACCATTCTTTGCGCACTAGTCGCACTCTTTGTTATTGGTATGTACCTCTGCGTTCCTTATGGTTCGTTTGTTCGTTCCTGGGGCTCTAACTACGAATTAACAACAAAGTGGTTTGAACAGGTATTTACCAAGTACCACGGTCTGCAGGCGTTTAGCGACTCGTTTATGCTCTCGCTCATTGCGGCACCAATTACCGCTTTGCTTTCGATGATCATTTCTTATCTGGTAGTAAAGCGCCGCTTCCGTGGTCGTGGTTTTATCGAGGCTGTATCCATGCTTGCCATGGCAGTTCCTGGTACGGTTTTGGGCGTTGGTTATATTCGCGGTTTCTCAAGTGGTGTTATGCACACAGGATTTTTGCAGGGCCTGTATGGCACGGGACTTATCCTGATTATTGTCTTTGTCGTGCGTTCGCTTCCTACAGGAACACGTTCGGGCATTTCGGCGCTTCGACAGATTGATAAATCAATTGAAGAATCCGCATACGACATGGGCGCCGACAGCTTTACGGTGTTTATGACCGTTACACTGCCACTGATTAAAGATTCGTTCTTGTCGGGCTTGGTAACGGCGTTTGTCCGCTCCATCACCGCAATTTCTGCAGTTATTCTCTTGGTTACGCCAGAATTCCTGCTTATTACCGTTCAGATTAATGAGTTTGCTGGTAAGGGTTCATATGGTATGGCCTGCGCTTTTGCAACAATTCTGATTGTTATTACCTATGGCTCGGTATTGCTTATGAATTGGGCCATCAAACACTTTGGCACCAGCCGAGCACTCAAGGAGGAGTAACACATGGCTACAGAGAAAAAAGGCGTTCGCCTTGAGCACATTTCCAAAATTTATCAGGATCAGAAGACTGGAAAAGACTTCTACGCAGTTCAAGACGCTAACATCACCATTGCTCCTGGCGAGTTTGTAACGCTGCTTGGCCCTTCTGGCTGCGGAAAGACCACTATTCTGCGCATGATTGCTGGTTTTGAGAGCCCTGATGAGGGAAAGATCTTCCTTGGCGATGAGCAGATTGATGAGCTTACTCCAAACAAGCGCGATACCGCTATGGTATTCCAGAGCTATGCATTGCTTCCTCACTACAACATCTTTGACAATGTTGCGTATGGCCTCAAGCTCCGCAAAATGGACAAGGCAGTAATTCGCGAGAAGGTCCTTCACATCCTTGGTCTTGTTGGACTTGAGGGCATGGAAGAGCGCATGACCAATCAGCTTTCTGGCGGTCAGCAGCAGCGTGTTGCTTTGGCACGCGCCTTGGTTATTGAGCCAAGTG
>JABZHE010000197.1:0-1837 GCA_015259025.1 Atopobium sp.
GTGAGCTTGTCGAGTTAGGAGCTTGGGCGCGCGCCATGGAAATAGATCCACGTGTATGCGAGATGTTATTCTCGACACCGTTCTTGGTGAACTCACCCTTGATTTTGTTCTCGGATCCACCCGAGCCATTGCCCTTAGGATCTCCGCCCTGAATCATGAAGCCGTCAATAATACGATGGAACGTAAGGCCGTTATAGAAGCCTGATTCGGCAAGATGAGCAAAGTTGGAGACCGTAATAGGTGCAACATTTGCGTTAAGAGTTGCCTCGATAGTGCCGTAATCCTTCACCACAATGCGAACGTGATGGATCCCCTTTGCATAAGGGTCATCCGCTGCTACGGAATCAATGTAGCCCTTGTTTTGCGAGCTCTGAGACTGCGTTTGTTGTGTCTGCTGCGATTGCGATTGCTGCGATTGTGAACTTGCCTGAGACTGAGACTTATCAGCACCTCTAAAAAGGGAGAAGAATATTGCTCCTACCGCAAGCACAACGATAACAATAACACCGTACAGTCGGCGATTCTTTGTTTGAAACACACTATGTCCTCCCCTTTAAGCGGATGCGCTCGAAACAATCCAAGACACCAGATTGGCGGTTGCATTACCTGTTCTCTCGGCAAGAACGTGGCCCTTATCCCAAACAAGCGTGTAATCAACACTGCTCACGCCCGAGAAATGCTTTAAAGACAAGCCCAGGTTAAACGAGGTGCAAATTGAGGTATCAGTATTCTGGGCACCCTCATTAATACGCCAATAAGGAGCAACGGAAGCTGTCTGATAACCCTTGTAAGACGCGCTGGTAAAGTACAGAGGATTAAACATATCCACACGAGTTGGAATGTCATTCTCCAGCGTGTCAGCCTTATTCAAATCAGAGGACCAGTCATTGGCGTAGCTGGACTTCCAATCAGTAAGCTTCATATACGTATCAAGGTTCTTTTTGATGAGATCAGCTGTCTGCTCATCAAAATGCAAGGTACTTTGCTCACCAACGCCAAATAGCTGATTTGCACGAGTGCTTCTATCAGGTGCATCAAAAGCTCCAACAGGAAGTGAAGCACCTCTCAGAGCGCGCGAGAAACCCCTCAAGTTCTCAAGTTCAACGCTCTGACGGCGAAGGTTATATACAACCCAAATAGACTCAGAGTTCAGAGAGCCAAAATAGTGCTCAGCAGTATCGTAAATAGTAGATTGAACCTGCTGTGTAGCAGGAATTGCGTTGTCTGTACCACGAACTGTTGCCAGATTTGGATCACCTGGGAACGTAGGCTCTTCCAGACGCTGAGGCGTAGAGGTGTAAGGGAATGCGTTGTCCTTAACAAAGTTATTTGCAGAGGTCTTAAGCTCGTTGAGCAGAAGATCTGCATATGATCCAGCGGTATAGACACCAGAGTTGGTTTCATCAAGACCGACCTTGCTGTCATTGCTGTCGAGAAGATCCATGTTGTTGACAAATGAAGCGTATGCGCCAGCAAGATCTTGCGAGAGAGGCTGTGTCCAAACACCTTCAGCACGAGAGTCTGTTGCATCAGCATACTGACCAGCTGACCATTCGTATGCTGCGTCTGCAAGGTCGTACGATGTCGCAGGACACCATGAAGCGCTGCCGTAAATAGAGTCTGAAAGCTGCTCGCCCTTCTCGCTATGTGTAGCAGCGCCAACCGCCTTAAGGTATGGCGTATACAGTGGAGAATCTCCCGAGGTGCCTAGCACTGCGCTGAGACCACCGCCGGCCGCAAAGCCAAACACAAAAATCTTTGATGTATTGCAAGGAAGCAGCGCATGGTTGTAGCGCAAGTACCTGATAGCAGCCTTGAGGTCTACTGCCGGCCAAGG
>JABZHE010000198.1:0-1830 GCA_015259025.1 Atopobium sp.
GGTAGATAGTTCCTTGCTCGGCAATCTTTCCCTGAGCACCCATCAGCGCCAGAACGTTTCGTGCACAAAAGAAGAAGAAAATGCCGCTGATAACACCTGTGGTAATAAGCATGATAAATGCAATGGTAAAGATGTTATTAGCAGTCTGGTGGTTCTTCTTGCCATGTTCAACTGCAATAACCGCAGAAGCGCCAACGCCAATAAGGTCGGCAACAGCAAAACAGAGAATGACCAATGGGATGGCAATGGTTACGGCGCCAAAAGACTCCTGACCCAGATAGCGTCCAACAAGGATTCCATCTGCGGTGTCGTAAAGCATTGACGCAAGCATAGCAATAGCGCCTGGAAGGGCTGCTCGTATAAATAATTTAAATGGTGGTGTTTCCGCAAAAAGCTTATTCGATTCCATAATTCTCCTCGATTAGTGGTGGAACATGTCAGACAAACTCGTGGTGTGGACATGTGACACGCTCACGAGAAGATTAAAAAAGCATCGAACAAGCCTCCTTACATACTTGCAGGTACACGGACAGTTGCACATACTAACACAGCAAAGTAGCTAATGCTATGATTTATTTGAACATTTTGGACAAGTGTGAGGATTTGTTGTGCCAACGGAACAAAAGAAAGACATGGGCGCTGAGTTAACCAAGCTTGCTGAAAACTCAAGAGTAGGAGAGCTTTCTAAAAAGGTCACTGAGGCATCATCTGAGCTGGCAGAAAACATTTCTGAAGTAGCAGAGCGTGCCGAGAAAATCCTTGTAGTTGATGAGGATCAACCACTGAACCGTCTTGCATCTGACCGAGTTAAGGCCACTGTCCCTAGAACCCCTGCTCAACATGTCTTGCGCATTGTTTCAATTGTTTTGATTATCTTGGGAGCAGCAGATGTTCTGACTACGTCGGCATCTCTTTTTGCAACTGTTATGGGCTTACAGCCTGCTGTTCCTTTGGAACAGCTTGAGTTCAGCGGTGTGTATTTTACGTTCAGCAATAACGTGCTTCTAGGCTATGTGTTTGTATTGCTTATTGGCGTACTGCAGGTTGTAACCTCGGTACTT
Organism: Atopobium sp.; assembly: GCA_015259025.1. Classification (GTDB taxonomy): domain Bacteria; phylum Actinomycetota; class Coriobacteriia; order Coriobacteriales; family Atopobiaceae; genus Lancefieldella. Next base: position 1,062 of record JABZHE010000198.1, read on the forward strand.
GGATTACGTGCGGCCAAAGACTCATCAAAAGTTGAACCATACAGATTTCTTTGCTATCTGATTGGCTTGATTATTCTGGTAGGAATTTTGTGGGCCTGGGGTAGAGGAGAGCTGATTATCCTGGATCCATTTATCCAGCTCAATACCATTGTATACGTGGTAATTTGCTCTAATCTTGCGGACAAGGTAAAGAAAGAGCATGACCAAGGCGTTGTGGGAACTACCTATTGGCGCTCTCGTCACCAGCGAGTCCTTCACTTGTTTGCGCTGGTATCCATTGCGTTTAGTGGCATCGCTCTTTTTCTGGTGCTGATTTTGCTTGGATTGCATGATTTTTCTAGGGTTGTGAATCTGCCTGCTCTGATAACCGTTAATCAATTTCTTGCACAGCAGGGAATCCTTACTATTTTCTTGGTGACGCTAGGTGCGGCATTTTCTCTTATTGCGGGTCTTTTAGCTCTCAAGGGTTCAAATGATGCCCGATTTATTAGACCGTATATTCTTGCTGTTACCGTTATCGTTCTGTTTGACGTAGCAAGAATTATCTTTACGGCATTAACGCAGGGTATTCCTGCCGTAACCAGCCAAGATATCTTTGAGCTTGTTTACAACGCCTCCGGATTGTACTTGGCTATTCGTATTGAGGCAGGGCTTCCCAATAGCTATGGACAACGTTTGTGGAAAAAGATTCACTCAAATATGTAGTGTGTTTTGAATTAATTGCTTACAAAAATCCTCTGTATCCAAATGAGATACAGAGGATTTGTTG
>JABZHE010000199.1:0-1815 GCA_015259025.1 Atopobium sp.
CTTCCAGAGATCGCAGCAAAATCTGCGTGGTCTCCGAGCCTAAAGATGTCTCGGCAATTGAGCGCACCGGCGCATTCCACGGCCTCTACCACGTTCTGGGCGGCGTAATCTCGCCCATGGACAAGATTGGCCCTGAGCAGCTTCACGTTCGTGAGCTGCTGTCCCGCCTGGCCGACGGCGCCGTAACTGAGGTTGTCCTGGCAACTAATCCGGACGTTGAGGGAGAAACAACCGCAACGTACCTCTCCAGAACTATTAATCCGCTTGGTGTGACGGTGACCCGACTGGCAAGCGGACTTCCTGTGGGCGGAGATCTTGAGTACGCAGATGAGGTAACATTGGGACGTGCAATTGAAGCACGTCGGGAGGTTTAAGCATGGCAAACCACATGAGAACAAGTTCATCTGGCGAGAAGACCCCTGAGGCTTCATCGGTTGATATGAAGAACATTTCAACGCTTCGTGCTGGTCAGGGCGCTCAAACTCCTCAGAGCCCACGACAGGCCGATACCACGCCAGAACCTCCAAATAGAAAATCGGTCATCATCTTGGTGGTCGCAGCTATTGTTGCGCTTACTGCTCTGTTCTTTATTGTTCGTTGCGCTACAAGCACTAAGAGTGAATCTGCAAGCCAGCAGCCAAAGCAGACCCAGTCCGCCTATGCCGACGAGAAGCAGCAGGACGAGCAGGCAGTTGACGGCTCAGTTACCTTCCACGGCATGAAGTACTCTCTGGAGAAGCAAAGCGACGGCAAAACTGCTGTTGTTCGTACGAGTGACTCGGGAACTAAGAGTGTTCTATTTGAGGTTGAGGGAACTCCTACCAGCCTGATTCTTTATAACGACACCATTTTGGTTCCAGAGAATCGCGATTCTGGCTGGGATGTTGTGGCATGTGCTTTGGTAGACGGCTCGCTTCCAACCCTTATTGCCGATAAGGACGGCAAGGCTGTTGGTGGAAACGGAACTATCACTGCAGCTACGCTTGACGGAACTACACTTAAGGTAACCGATTCCACCGGAAATACCACCAGCGTTGCTCTTCAGTAAAAGCAACGCGAAGAAATTGTGGATTTCCAGTGGGCGTTCATGTTTCTGACCTGCGGTTATTCTCGCCAAGTGGTTATTTTCAAGAAAATTTTTAAATTCGTTGGAAATAACGCTAGACAAGAATAAAAGTTCCCTGTATTATTTCAATTCGCAACAAGGCGTCCGGGGTATTAGCTCAGCTGGTTAGAGCGCCGGCCTGTCACGTCGGAGGTCGCGGGTTCGAGCCCCGCATATCCCGCCATTGCATGTTCAAGCCCTCTTCGGAGGGCTTTTTCATTACCAAAAAAGTCCAGCATAAAAGATTTAAATTACATCTTTAATTTATTGAAACCAAGTCAGAAAATAGAGCATTGTGTGATATCTTTACATCAGAATGTGTCTAAGTGCTTCTGCTACAGAAACATTTAAAAGCAGAGGTAAAGTGAGGTGGATTGTGCGGGATCAGAATACTTTGGATGCACTGTCGCAACGCGATAGTGCAAATTCCATATCCGCAGAATCTGCTAACACAGAACACACTTCAGATTCGATCAAGAAAATTGCTGTTTTTGATTTTGACGGAACCGTCATTTCTGGACAGTCAGGACTCTTGTTCTCTGCGTATTTGCTTCGCCGTCATCTGTCCTCAATTGCACGCACGCTCAAGCTTGTGTGGTGGGGAGCTCGCTACAAGCTACACCTTCCTCAAAGGCAGGAAGAGGCTCGTGAGCTGGTTGTTGGTGCACTTACGCAGTATAGCGTTGAGTTCGCAAATGCTGTCATGCACG
>JABZHE010000019.1:0-9626 GCA_015259025.1 Atopobium sp.
CCTCTTCGTAGAGCTTTTGACCTGTTGACTGGATGATGCGCAGGTTAGGACGGGAAAGAAGCTCCTGCTTAAGCGCAGCAAACGTCTCGTTGATGCTACGTGCGCCCAAGCTACCACCAAAGATAAGCAGCAATGTTTGATTGTCTGCAATGCCCAGCTCTTGCCTAGAGGTGGCTCTATCAGCAGAAAGAACACTCTTTCGCACGGGATTTCCGGTGACCACAATGGTGTCTTGAGCTTTAACGCGTCCCTCAAAAGCCTTGCGAGCCTCTGGGAAGGCAATGCATACCTTAGAAGCTTTACCAGCAGAAACGCGATTAGCAAGACCTGTTACCGAGTTCTGCTCGTGAATCAAATACGGGATGCGCAGCTTAGCGCAAAGTTGAAGCAAAGGCAGCTCAACATAAGCTCCAAAGCCAATTGCAACATCAGGAGCCCCCTGCTCCCTGAAACGCTTGTGCAGCTGCATCTTTGCGCGCTCAAGATTGTATGCCGCGCTTATAAGCGTCCAAGGACGTCTGCGATCAAAGCCATTTACATGGATAGGTACCAGCTCAAATCCTGCCTCAGGCACCAGCGTACCCTCAAGCTTATTGGGCTGGCCATAAAACGTAACCTGATGACCACGCTCACGAAGTTCCTCAGCTAGAGCCAGAGCTGGGTTAATGTGACCTGCGGTTCCAGCTGCAGCAATTGCAACAGAGAGGTTCTTCTGTTCTGCCATGCAATCCATCTCCTAGAAATCAGCTATCGGCGAGGCCTAGTGTTACTTCCACGAAGCCTGTCTGATGCAGAAGGTCCCAAATCAATCCTGCGCCTTCCGGAGGCATCTGTCGTAATACGGCCTTGAGGGGCGTCGTCATCTCTTGAGCGTAAAACGCCTCGTGATGGGCGCGCGGAGCTTTGTGCGCTGCTCTTAGGGCGAGAAGAACGTGGGAGTGGCATGCCTACTCCTACCCCACCGTCAACCATGGTAAGACCAGCAAAACCTGGAGCATCAAAGGTATCCTGCTCTTCAGCTATGCTCCAAGAAGCGCGCTGCCTATCGTACTCGGTCTCTGGAAGCCTTGACTGCCTTGAAACAGACATCAAAAGACCAACCATCAAGATACTAGACATGATGGTTGAACCGCCGTATGAGATAAACGGCAGAGGCTTACCAGAAAGAGGCAAAAGGCCCAAAACACCACCGATGTTAACAAAGGCCTGGATGATAAACATAGAGGTACAACCTGCAGCAATAAGCCTGCCGGTCAAATCTGGTGCATAGCGAGCAATCTTAAAGCCTGCCCATACCAGGGCGCCAAATACAGCCAAAAGACCCAAAACGCCAATAAAGCCCAGCTCTTCTCCAATGACCGCAAAAATAAAGTCATTGTGAGCCATAGGCAGATACGAGTATTTCTGGCGAGAAAAACCAAAGCCAACACCAAAAATACCGCCAGAGCCAAAGGCATAAAAGCCCTGTGCAAGCTGATAACCTGCACCGTAATAATCAGCCCAAGGGTTGAGCATAGTCACAACGCGAGCACGAGAATAATCATCTTTCAAAGACAAGAACGCAAAGCCAATAAAGCCAGCAACAGCAATAGTTGCCAGAACCCTTCGGTCAACATCAGCAAGGTAACCAATGACCAAAAGTGTTCCTACAATAATCAGTGTGGAGCCCTTGTCTGGCTGGGCCAAAATAAGAAGCAGTGGCGCAAGCGCAGCAATAGCAAACTTTTTAAAGAACTCCATCTGATCTATGGTCTGATCAATAAAGTACTGCTGAGCCAAATACGAAACAGAAATTAAGATGGTAATCTTTGCAAACTCAGACGGCTGGAAAGAAAACGGTCCAATTGAAATCCAACGGGTTGCACCATATGCATCAGCGCCAGCAATAGGAGTAAAAATAATTGCTAACATTCCAAAGGTCACAATCCAGATAGGTACCTGGAAGTTTCTTACTACTGCGCGGTAGTCAATGCGAGAAACAATAAACGCTAACGCAACTCCTGCCGCAGCAAAGCCAAGCTGACGCTGCACGTAGTAGAAGGGGTTATAGCCCATGTCCTCAGAAGTCATTGCAGAAATCGAGGATGCGGAATAAATCATTACCAGGCCAAAGCACACCAGAATAGCCGTTGATACCAGAAGCACCAGACGAGGCTGCATAAAACGCTCTGGAATAGCACCAAAGCGGCCTTTAGCCTGCGAGTCCTCGGAAGATTTCTGGCGAGAAGTACGTGGTTGCTGCGCGCGCTCCCCTGTTCTGTTTCTGCTGGTAGCCATTATCGACCGCTCTCTTTTTGAGCAAGATCTGCCACGAGCTGTTTAAAGACACGACCACGCTGAGCCATGCCTGTGAACTCGTCAAATGAGGAACATGCTGGTGAGAGAAGCACTACAGAACCTGGACGAGCAAGCTCTACCGCACGGTCAAAAGCTTCATGCATATGAGGCTCTTCTACCACTTCTGCATGGCTGCCAGAAACGCGGCGAAGCGCCTCTGCAAAGCGAGGACCTGCCTCTCCAAAGCAGATTGCGTATGCACAGGTAGCGGACACCTTCTGAGCAAACTCATCAAGCTCTGTGCCCTTATCGTGACCGCCAAGTAGCAAAATAACGTCTTTACCTGGGAATGAAGTTAATGATTTTTCAACTGAATCAGTGTTTGTTGCTTTGGAATCGTTAACGTACAAAACACCATTAACCGTATCAACTGGCTCAATTCTGTGCTCAAGCGGCATAAAGTCCAACAGGGCATGCCTTATCGAAACAATATCAAGTCCCAGGAATAAGCCACACGCAGCTGCAGCAAGAGCGTTGAGCGCATTGTGCGCTCCCCTAATGTGGAGTGCATCAGCTGCTACAAGCTCCATCTCTTTACCAGATAGCCTGACTACCAGCGCACCATTGCGTACAAAGGCGGCGTTTTGCGTACCGGGATCTGTCTGAGCAAGATGGCATACGGTAATGCCGCGAGTCTCAAGGCGAGAAGACATGTCCTGACAAAACTCATCCAAGTCAGAGACAATTGCCAGGTCATTTGCATCAAGGTTGGCAAAAATCTTCTCTTTAGCTGCTGCATACGCCTCGAGTGAACCATGCCACTCAAGGTGATCCGGCGTAATGTTTAAAAGCATCGCAACGTGAGGATGCAATTTTTGAGTAGTAGCAAGCTGGAAGCTTGAAAGCTCTGCTACAAACCAGCTCTTAGGCTTTCTCTCTGCAAGTTGGTCAGTAATAGTAAGACCAATATTGCCAACAGCGCTTGCATCAAGACCCGCATACTGCAGGATTGACGTGGTCAAACTTGTGGTAGTAGTTTTACCGTTTGTGCCGGTAATACCAATCCACTGTGAAGGACTCTCTTGATAGGCAAACTCTGGCTCGCCCATAATTTGCTGAGAAGCTGCCTTTGCACTGACGAACAGCTCAGAAGTATCTGGAATACCAGGAGATGCAATAGTCAGGTCAAAGGTACCCTTAACCTGATCGAAGCCGCATTGTACCTGTACGCCTGAGTCTGCAAGCTCTTGGACCTTCTCGCCAACAGTAGCATCTGCGCCGCCCACAAGAGTTACGGAAGACACACGACCCTCTGGCTGCTGCAGCAAATACGTGCAGACAGAGACGCCGGTCTTACCAAAACCAAGAACACAAACATTTCCAAGTGTTTCTAGAAGCGACACGCAAACGGTCCTTTCTAAGAGCAATATCTTTAGTGAAGCTGGAAGTACAGAGCAAAGCCCAGAGCAGCAAATGCGCCAGAAATAATCCAGAATCTAAAGACTACTTTTGTCTCGTTCCAGCCAAGTTTCTCAAAGTGATGATGCAGCGGAGCCATCAAGAATACGCGCTTTTTAGTTGCCTTGTAGCTGACAACCTGAATGATAACGGACAGTGCCTCGACGATAAAAAGACCGCCCATGACCAGGGAAACTACCTCGGTCTTGGTAAGAACGGCCAGGGCCGCAAAGGCAGCGCCCCAGGCAAGAGAGCCGGTGTCTCCCATAAAAATGCTTGCAGGATAGCTGTTAAACCACAAAAAACCAATACAAGCGCCTGCGATAGATGCGGCAAAAACAGCAAGGCTACTCTCGCCATAGCGGAAAGCTACTGCAGCCATAAAAATCATGACAACCATAACGCAGCCACCAGCCAGGCCATCAAGGCCGTCGGTCAGGTTAACAGCGTTGGAGAGGCCAGCCATGAGCAAAAAGACAAAGAAGAGATACAGCCAAGGGATAGAAATGACGTTTCCGCCTAAATTGACGGTGGTAGTAAGGATACCCAGGTTGATATCAAGGCCACCAGGGAACGCAATAATGGGCGTAATGCCCCAAATGTTGACTGCTGCCAGGCAAAATGCCACAGAGATAGTAATGAGTCCAGCCATCTTCTGAGATGCGGTAAGACCAAGGCTTCTACCGTGGGCAACAGACTCAATATCGTCCAGAAGACCAAGCGAGCCTGTGAGCAGCATAGCTGCCATAGCAAGAATGAGGTCGGTGTTCCACTGAGCAAGCGCAATACAGGTGAGCACAATGCTTACCAGCATAACGACGCCACCCATAGTAGGAGTACCCTGCTTAACCAGGTGTTGCTGAGGGCCGTCAGCGCGAACCTGCTGTCCTACTCCCTCTTTCTTCATCAGTTTGATAAAGAGTGGCATTAAGATCAACGTGATGATGCAGGAGACACCAAGCGCAACAAACACCTGGTATGTTGGGTAAATAGTCTGGTAAAACATTACTCAGTAACTCCTTTTACAAAAATATCAAGCTGGGCAGACCTCGATGCCTTGGCGAGAAGAACGTCTCCTTGCGCAAGTACTGGTCCGAGCACGGAAAGTGCTTCGTTGACATCACTGAACTGTTCAATTTTATCTTCCGAGAATCCCATAACGCGCGCAGCTTCAACCATTTCACGCGCGGCTCCCGTGCCTACAAAGGCAACAAGGTCTGGGTTCTTAGCAGCAATATAGGCACCCACATAACCGTGAAGGCGCTTCTCCTCTGGTCCAAGCTCACCAATCTCTCCGATAAGAGCAATGCGGCGACCTACCGCTGGCATCTGCATCAACACGTCAAGCGCTGCAGCTGTTGAGTTAGGGCTTGCGTTGTAAGAATCGTCAATAATCTTGGCACCACAGGGTGCGTCAAGTACCGAAAGACGCATACGAGTGGCAGGCATCTGCTCAATAGCCTCTGCAGCTGCGTCAAGGTCAAGACCAAGCGTCTCTATAGCCTCAAGTGCCAAAAGAAGGTCGTCTACCACAACGCGCCCAGGTACCTCAAGGGTTACCGTGCGTGACCAGCCAGAAGCAGCAACGATGGTGGCAGTTGGAAGGCCCTCCTCGTCAAGTGTAACCTGCTGCGCACTCATGACATCAGCCTCTGTTGCGCCCACTGTCTTGCAAACAACGTGAGCAGGTCGAGCAAACTCGTCTGCAATGAACTTGGTGTAGTCCCCTGCCGAAGCCTGAATAAGCGTCGGTTCAATTGAGCCAAATGCACGCATGCCCGAGACAATCTCTGCCTTGGCGCGCGCAATGTTTTCTCTGCTGCCGAGAAGACCAATGTGGCTGGTGCCAACGTTGGTAATGACGGCTACCGTTGGACGAGCAACCGAGGTGAGCCTGGTAATCTCGCCGGCGTGATTCATGCCCAGCTCAAGCACAAGTACCTCGGTATCCTCTGGAGTGGAAAGTACTGTGAGAGGCAGGCCAATAAGGTTGTTGTGGTTGCCGGCGGTAGCATGCACACGGCGGGTAGCGCCGATGCCACGACGAAGCATTTCTTTAGTGGTGGTCTTACCGACCGATCCAGTTACGCCCACAACCAGCCAGTTTGGATGGGCTTCTCGCCAGGCAGCGGCAAGAGCCAGCAGGAACGACTCACAGTCATCATCAGCGGCTTCAAGAACGCTGACTCCGGTGGCGGCCAGGTTGTCGAGCAGATTGTCTGCTACAGGCTCAGATGCCACTACCACAGCAGCGCCCGCCTGGGCAGCAGATAAAAGATACGAGTTTCCATTGACCTTCTCGCCAGCAAAGGCCACGAAGAGCGAGCCTTCCTGGACCTCGCGGGAGTCAATGACGGCCGAGCCCGCAACCTCGCGGGTTCCGCGGTGGAGCAGCCGTGCGTGAGTAGCTGCGACTATCTGTTCAACCGAAAGCTTAACCATGAGCTCTCCTAGTTATTGATTGGTTGAATATTAAGGCGTGTAGCTGCGTCTTTTGCAAATTGCGAGAAGACCACAGCAGCAGATTGCGATGCAAGCTGGTGGGTATCGTTAAGTCCAACGTAAACCATCAGATCAGATTCTGAAGGATTTACAATACCGCAGAAAGAGGCAACAAAACCGGAATTCTCGCCGTACGAGCCGGTTTCTTCCACAACCTGCTGGCCGGTACCTGTTTTACCAGCAACAGTGTAGCCATAGATACCTGCGCGAACACCGGTGCCTTCTTTGACAACAGTAGTCATCATGTCAAGCTCGGCTGAAGCTGTGGAAGCAGAAATAACGTCTTTAGTAGGCCAGGTAACCTCTTGGCCGCCCTTTGAAACCATAAAGTGCGGAGTCACCATAGTTCCCTTATTGGCAACAGCGGTGTACGCGCGAATAACCTGGATAAATGGAATTGCAAGGCCCTGACCAAATGCCATGTTTCCGCCAGTTGGGCCTTCATATTCATCCAGAGAGCGGACAATTCCTGTAGCCTCACCTGGGAAGTCAATGCCTGTGGCGTGTCCAATGCCGAACTTATCAATTCCTGCCGCAAAGCGCTCATCGCCTATGAGCTGCGTCTCAAGGAAGGCCATACCAACGTTAGAGGAACGCCTGAGCATCTCTCTTACGCTCATGTCCATGGCGCTGGTACGCCAATCGTCGTCGGTAACCTTGTTATCGCCAACTTTGAGCTCGGTTGGGATATTGAAGGTTGAATTTGGACCAAAGAGGTTGTCATCTATACCAATTGAGGTGGTGATTACCTTAAATACGGAGCCTGGCTCATAGATACTTGAGACAAGCTTGAGGTTGAGGGATTCGTAGTCAACGCCGTTATCGCTCTTAAAATCTGGCAGAGGGTACGAAGCTGCGGCATAAATCTCTCCGGTACGAGGATTCATGGCCATGATTGAGCCACCCTGCTGGGCTTCAATGTCCTTGACTGCGGCAGTAAGCTGCTCTTCTGCCTTCTTCTGGAGCTCAATATCAATGGAAAGAACAATGTCCTGTCCATTTTGTGCCTCAGTGATGTTTGAAGTACCGCCTGCAATTGGCGTACCACCAGCGCCGGTCTCTACAATCATGTGACCGTTAGTGCCCGCAAGGATATCGTTGTAGTAATACTCCAGGCCAGAAGCACCCTCATTATCAGCGTTTACAAAGCCTAGAATCTGAACACCAACGTTGCCGTATGGATAGACACGCTTGGTGTTGTTAACAAAATAGACGCCTTTGAGGTTTTTCTCGTCAAGTGCTTTTTCAATCTTGGAAGCGGTGTCCGTGTCAACGCGACGACGCACATAGACAAAGGTGGTGTCTTGCTGCAGGTCTCCAAGGTAGTCTGAAGGGCTTCCGCCTAAGAGCGAGGCAAAAATCTGAGCTACGGAGCTTGCGTCTTTAATCTCTGAAGGATTGGCATAGATGTCTTTGCAGTCAACGCTCATGGCTAAGACATTGCCGTTGCGGTCGTAAATGGTGCCGCGACGAGCGTGCAAGACAATGTCGTTGGTGCGGTTATTCTCGGCGCCCTTTGCAAGATCTGCTGCCGTAAAGATTTGCAGCCAAGCAAGCCTAAGAACAACAATTGCCACCATAATGGCCATAGCAGCTGCTACGCGACGGAGTCTACCTTCAGGGCCAACACCATCCGAGCCACCGCTGCTACCTCGATGACCACGAAAATGCACACGAGAGGCCTCGTCGTACGAGGCCTCAGGAGTTTTTCTGCGCGATGCGCGAGTATGTCGATTCTGCGTACTCACAACGTATATTTTACGCCTAAGCGTTGTTGTTTACATCTACAACAGGGCGATTTGTCTCAAGAGTCATACCGTAATTCTGAGTAGCAATGCGCTCAATGCGTGTAGTGCTTGCAAGCAGGGAGCGAGAAACGCGCAGGGAATCGTTAGTTGCGGTTGTTGCGCGCATTTCATTTCTGATGACGTTATTAGCCTGAAGAGTTGAAACCGTAGCGGTAGAGATACCAATGCGGACAACACCAAGTGTCAGGAAGAGTGCTGCAGCAACAGCAATAAGCTTGACACGCTGGATGAACTGGCTGCTTACGCCACGGCGAGCATCAGCATCAAGGCCGCCACCAGGGACAACCTCAAAAGATGTGCGAGTGCTCTGTTCAGGAGCGTACTCATGCTCAAACTGAGTTGTGCGTGCTACAGCTTCTGATCCGTAACGTGCCATTAAACTTCAATCCCTTCAAAAACTTCTTAACAACAAGCAACAAGTGCTATGGGGTACTTCATTTCTCTGGGTCGCGTTTAACCGCTACCCTCATCAGGGCGCTTCTCGCCCTTGGGTTGCGCTCAATCTCTTCTGGAGTTGCCACAAGAGGTTTGCGCGTAATCACGTCAACTATCGGCACTTGACCGCACATACAAACCGGAAGGTCTGGCGGGCAGATACAACCTTGACTGAGCTCGGAGAACACGTGCTTGACAATGCGATCTTCAAGCGAGTGGTACGAGATAACGCAAATCCTGCCTCCTGGATTAGCCCAGGCAATTGCAGAACGTAGTCCGCGCTCCAAAACCTCAAGCTCGTGGTTCACTTCAATACGAAGTGCTTGGAACGCCTTTCTGGCGGGATGTCCGCCGTGACGACGCGCTGCTGCAGGAATTGCCGCCTTGATTACCTCAACAAGCTCAAGCGTCGTTTGGATGGGACGCTTTTCTCGCGTTTGTACAATGCGTCGTGCAATGCGTGAGGCAAATTTCTCGTCTCCGTAAATTCGAAGGATTCGGGCGAGGTCGGCTTCGTTGTAGGTGTTGATGACCTCTTGTGCAGTTGGAGTTTGTTTGCCCGGGTCCATTCGCATATCCAACGGGGCATCTTCGTGGTACGAAAAGCCTCGCTCGGGGATATCAAGCTGAGGAGAAGAAACACCAATGTCAAAGAGGAAACAGTCAACTCCGGGGACTTCTGCAGAAACGAGAAGTTCATCGAGGTCGCCAAAGTTTCCCTTAAGCGGCAAAAACTCCGCATTTGGTACTTCTTGCTTAAGGCGAGCAGCTGCTGCTTGATGAGCCATTGCGTCCTGGTCAATTCCAATGGAAAGACCGTCTGGAGCAATCAGCTTTGCCATCTCTACGGTGTGGCCCGCTCCTCCCAAGGTGCAGTCGCAAACAACTTCACCTGGCTTGGGGTCCAGCTCGCGCAGCACTTCTGCAAGCATTACTGGTTGGTGCCGATATTCGACTTTCAAGTTACCGTCTTCTGCCTTCACGATCTTCTCGCCTCACTAGGCGCCAAAGATGAGATCCTCGAGCGTTGCAACGCGGTCATCTGCCGAGAAGAGGCTGTTCCACTTGTTGGTGTTCCAAATCTCAAAGTGGTCGCCGTTACCGACAATGGTGACGTCGCGGTCAAGCTGGAGCTTCTCCCTAGCC
>JABZHE010000001.1:0-24106 GCA_015259025.1 Atopobium sp.
CCACAAAGCTCCAGTGTTTGAGTAACACGAGAAACTATCTCTTCTTTTGACAAACCAAGATTAGCAGGGCCAAAGGCAACCTCATCAAATACCGTTGCACAAACAAGTTGCGCTGTTGGATCTTGACGAACCATTCCCACAACGGAAGAAATCTGAGTAGACGGCACTACAGCAACTGAATTGCCGTCTACTAAAACCTCTCCGGATAGAGGAAAAAGCGATGCATTACATAAATTTGCAAGTGTTGACTTGCCTGAACCGTTGTGGCCAAGCACAACCGTTCTAGAGCCAGGCTTTAGGGTAAATGAAACGTTGTCCAGAGTTAGTGCTATTGCCTGTGGAGATTGGCTCTCAGTGGCTCCAATGGAGTCTTTTGAAGCAGGATCGGTCATAGATTGTGTAGCACCTGAAGAATCGTATGCAAATGAAACGCTTTTAAACTCAATCATGACAACCCTCCTTCATTTGAAAAAGAGGTCCCAGCAAAAAGCCAGGACCTCTTTAGATTCACTTTGACAGAAGTTACTCTGCAGCCTCTTCGGTCTGCTCGGTCTCCTCTGCTGGAGCCTCGGTCTCCTCTTCCTTTACAGGAGCAGGAGCAACCTTGGTTGCCTTAGCCTTCTTGTTAGAAGCCTTTGGCTGAACTGGCTCGGTAACAAGCTCAAGGATAACAACCTCAGAAGCGTCGCCCTTACGAGGACCAAGCTTCATGATGCGGGTGTAACCGCCGTTGCGGTCAGCCCACATACCCTGGGCAGCCTTGTCAAATACCTCACGGACAAGCTCTGCGTTACCAACCTTGGCCATAGCAAGACGACGAGCGTGAAGGTCGCCGCGCTTTGCCCAAGTGATGACCTTGTCGACCTCGCCGCGAACTGCTTTAGCGCGGACGTCAAGAGTCTTAATACGATCGTTAGTGAAAAGGGCTTGGATCAGGCTCTTCTTGATGGCCTTGGTGTGGCTAGCATCAGTACCAAGCTTCATGCCCCTCTTCTTATTGTGCCTCATAATTTACATTCTCCTATGCGTGACAAGGCGCGACTAAGCCTTAAGGGACAGGCCCATGCTCTCGAGCTTTTCCTTGACTTCTTCAATAGACTTAACACCAAAGTTTCTGATGTTGAGAAGATCGTTCTCAGAGAAATCAACGAGCTGACGGACAGAGTGAATTCCTGCACGCTTGAGGCAGTTGTAAGAACGGACGGAAAGGTCCAGGTCCTCAACCTGCTTCTCAAGCTCGGAATCGTCCTCGACGTCTGCCTTAGCAAAAATCGAAGCCTCTTCCTGAGTCTCGTCAAAATCAGTAAGTCCCATGAATGCGCTCATGTGCTGGTTAATGATGTTTGCAGCCTCAACGACAGCCTCGCGAGGGCTGATTGCACCATTGGTCTCAACCTCAAGCACCAGACGATCATAGTCGGTGTGACGGCCAACACGGCAAGGCTCAACAGCCTTAGCGCAGCGGCGAACTGGCGAGAAGATCGAGTCAACGTGAATGAATCCAATTGGATCGCTCTCGCGCTCGTTATCCTCACCGGAAACATAACCGCGACCATTACCAAGGCGAAGTCTCATGGAAAGATGAGCTCCCTCAGCAAGAGTGCAAATGTGCTGAGCTGGGTTAACCAGCTCATAGCCCATAGGAACATCAAGATCAGCACCAGTGACTGTGCAAGGACCATCAACAGAGATAGAAGCCTCAGCCTCATCAGAGTTGTTGGTGTTGCGGAAAACTAGGCCCTTAACGTTCAGAACGATGTCAGTAACGTCCTCATAGACGCCTTCAACCGTAGTGAACTCATGCTGAACGCCATCAATCTGGATGGCCTCAACCGCAGCTCCCTCAAGAGAGGAAAGCAGTACGCGGCGGAGGGAGTTGCCAAGCGTGTCACCATAGCCACGCTCAAGCGGCTCTACGCTCACACGAGCGACGTTTGCGCCGATTTCATCTACCGACACATTTGGTCGGATAAATTCGGACATTGCTACCTCCAAAACGGGTCGGGCTTACTTGGAGTAGAGCTCGACGATCAGCTGTGCGTCAATCTCAAGGTCGATCTGATCGCGGGTTGGAAGCTGAAGAACAGTGCCCTGCAGCTTCTCAATGTCAACCTCAAGCCATGCAGGAACTGCCATGTGCTCGGAGGAAATGAGAGCTTCCTTGATTGGAAGAAGATCCTTTGCCTTGGAAGCAACAGCGATAACATCGCCGCTCTTTACGCGATAAGAAGGAATATCAACGCGCTGACCGTTAACGGTGATGTGACCGTGACGGACAGTCTGACGAGCCTCTTTACGTGTACGAGCAAAGCCAAGGCGGAAGATGACGTTGTCAAGACGAGTCTCAAGGATGCTCATCAGGTTGTCACCAGTAATGCCTGGGTTCTTCTTAGCCATCTCATAGTAGCCGTGGAACTGGTTCTCAAGGACGCCGTAAATGAACTTAGCCTTCTGCTTCTCACGGAGCTGCATACCGTACTCGCTCTCCTGGCGACGACGGCGACGTGGCTCACGGTTAGAAGTCTTATTGATCCCCATCACAACGGGATCGATGCCAAGCTGACGACATCTTTTAAGGACCGGGGTCCTATCAATTGCCATTTGCTTGTCCTTTCGTGCTAGTTGCGACGGCGCTTTTTAGGACGGCAGCCGTTGTGTGCAATAGGTGTCTTATCCTGAATACCCGAAACCTCGAGGCCTGCTGCCTGAAGGGAACGGATTGCGGTCTCGCGACCAGAGCCTGGGCCCTTAACAAAAACAGCTACCTTGTGGAGACCGTGCTCCATTGCTGCCTTTGCTGCTGCCTCTGCTGCAAGCTGTGCAGCAAAAGGAGTGGACTTACGAGAGCCCTTGAAGCCGACGGTACCACCGGACTGCCAGGAAATTACATTACCCTGGGGATCGGAAATAGAGACAATCGTGTTATTGAATGTGCTCTTGATGTGGGCCTGGCCCACTGCAATGTTTTTACGCTCGGAGCGGCGGACGCGTGTAGTGCGAGCGTTCTTTTTCTGTGCCATTAGCTACTCCTCGCCTACTTCTTCTTGCCGCCCACCTGACGCTTCTTACCCTTACGAGTACGAGCGTTAGTGTGGGTACGCTGACCGTGGACAGGGAGGCCCTTGCGGTGACGGAGGCCGCGGTAGCAGCCAATCTCCATCAGGCGGGCAACATTCTGACGCACCTCGCGGCGAAGATCGCCCTCGGTGGTGTAGTTAGCGTCAATAAAGTCACGAATCTTGGTGACTTCTTCCTCTGTGAGGTCCTTGACGCGAGTATTTACATCGATACCAGTCTCGTTGCAAATCTTGGTTGCACGAGTCTGACCAATGCCGTAAAGATAGGTGAGTCCGACCTCAACACGCTTATCGCGTGGCAGGTCGACGCCGTTAATACGGGCCAACTTGGTGCTCCTTCCTTAGCCCTGACGCTGCTTGTGGCGCGGGTTCTCGCAAATCACGTAAACCTTACCGTGGCGACGGATGACTTTGCACTTGTCGCACATCTTCTTTACCGAAGGACGTACCTTCATGTGTCTTCCTTTCGGTTCTGCTGATACGAACTATATACTCGCCCAGCCGCTGGCGTGAAATACCGACTGTACTTGCGTACATATGCCCTTGCGACATGCGCAAAGACACAGATAGCCTCATGCATGGCACAAGACTGGACACTACTTACTTGTAACGGTAAGTAATGCGACCCCTGGTAAGATCGTAAGGAGAAATCTCTACTACAACCTTGTCACCAGGGAGAATTCGAATGTAATTCATTCGAATCTTACCTGAGATGGTGCAAAGGATGGTCTTGCCGTTCTCTAACTCAACGTTAAACATAGCGTTTGGCAGGGGTTCTAGTACCTTGCCTTCAAGCTCAATCGCGTCTTGTTTAGCCAACTTTCATCCTCTCGACACATCGACAGCGGTTATCAATAATACATAAAAATGTGCCACTCGTCTATCACTTATTTTTTCAACACAATTAGATAGCGAGAAGAACTATGTATTAGTTACTCTATGCCACCTTGCATCTCGCACCATGGACCAACTTCGTCTTCGGAGACGATAACAGGACCATCGGCAGTAATAGCAACGGTGTTCTCATAATGTGCTGATGGCAGGCCATCATCGGTAACAACGGTCCAACCATTTTCAAGAACGGTGCAATCGTAGGTGCCCATGGCAATCATTGGCTCGATTGCAATTACCATTCCCTCACGAAGAACAATACCATTACCTGCACGGCCATAGTTTCTGACCTCTGGATCCTCGTGAAGATTGCGACCAATACCATGGCCAACAAAATCACGAATGACACCGTAGCCATTATCCTCAGCAAGCTTCTGAACTGCATGTCCAACATCGCCAAGGCGAGCACCAGGAACTGCAGCTGCAATACCTGCCTTAAGGCAGTCGCGAGTAACCTCACAAAGTGCCTGGGTTTTCTCGTCAACTGTTCCGCAGTAAAACGTCCAAGCGTTATCTCCTGCCCAACCGTTAACGGTAGCACCTGTATCAATGGTCAGAATATCGCCATCTTGCAAAATGACGTTAGCTGATGGAATACCATGAACAATCTGCTCGTTAATGGAAGAACAGACAGATCCAGGGAATCCACCGTAGCCCTTAAAAGTAGGGGTTCCGCCATGAAGCCTAATAAAAGCTTCTACAGCGCGGTCAATCTCAAGCGTTGAAACACCAGGTCTAATCATGGATCCAGCACGGCGAAGGGCAGCCTTAGAAAGGGCGCCCGACACCTTCATTGCCTCGATTTGTTCAGGTGTTTTTATGGTAATCATAGTGCGAGGAGCGTCTTAACGTCGGCGAATACCTCTTCAACAGGACGATCTCCGTTGACCTCCTTCAGAATTCCATGACCCTTGTAGTACTCGATCAAAGGAGAAGTCTGGTTCTCGTATACATCAAGACGCTTACGAATAGTCTCTGGCTTATCGTCATCACGCTGATACATCTCACCAGAGCAATTTGGGCAAGTCTCTGTACCAGCAGGTGCAGTATAACCACACTCTTTGCACGTACGGCGAGAAGAAAGACGCTCAACAATAACCTCTGGCTCAACAGCAACAAGCAGAGCTGCATCAAGCTTGAGGCCCATATTCTGAAGCTCAGAATCAAGGGTTACTGCCTGAGCAGTGTTGCGTGGGAAACCATCAAGAATAAAACCAGCCTTTGCATCGTCTGCAGAAAGGCGTTCTTTTACCAGGTCAATGACAAGCTGATCTGGAACAAGCTGACCAGCATCCATATACTCTTTAGCCTTAACGCCAAGCTCAGACTGAGCTTTAACAGCAGCACGAAGAAGGTCACCGGTTGAGATGTGAGCAAGTCCATACTCTGCAACGAGCTTCTGAGCCTGTGTACCCTTGCCAGCGCCAGGTGCGCCGAGAAGAACAATGTTCATGCTTCGCCTTCCTTTCAAATAATAAAAGGGGCCTGTTTCCAGGCCCCTTTATGCTACGTATTAAGAACTACTTAAAGAAGCCCTCATAGTTGTGCATCTTAAGGTGGGACTCAATGGAAGAGAGTGTATCCATTGCAACACCGACCATAATCAGGACGGAAGTTCCACCAAACGCCTGTATCAACGAATCGCCTGTGAACCAGAAAATAATGGTTGGAACGATTGCAAGAACTGCCATAAAGATAGCACCGGGGAGGGTGACTCTGTCAATAACAGTCTTGATATACGTTGAAGTAGCAGTACCTGGACGAACACCAGGAATAAAGCCACCCTGCTTCTTAAGCTGATCTGCTGTCTCCTCTGGATTGAACACCATTGAGGTGTAGAAGTATGCAAAGAAGACAATGAACATAACTGAGAGAACCCAGTTAACCCATCCAGAAGAAAGTGAAGTAGCAAGATTTTGAATCCACTCTACTCCTGGGAAGAACACAGCAACCTGAGCAGGAAGGTACAGGATTGCAGATGCAAAGATGATTGGTACAACGCCTGCAGTGTTTACCTTAATTGGAAGGTACGTTGACTGACCACCCATCATACGACGACCAACAACGCGCTTGGCATAGTTGATAGGAATACGACGCTGACCACGCTCAATGTAAACAATGAGCGGAATAATAGCGAGCATAACCACAACAGTAACAACGGTAAGAACAATGTTTCCACGAGTAGCTACTGAAGAAATAAGGGCTGTTGGAAGTCCAGCCATGATGTTTGCAAAGATGATAAGACTCATTCCGTTGCCAACACCCTGCTGGGTAATAACCTCACCGAGCCACATAATAATGATGGCACCAACTAGCATGGTAAAGACTACCAGGAAGTTTTCAAGTGCCTCAGGCACGCCCTCCATAGATGCAAAAGATACACCATAGCTCTTAAACAAGAACAGGTAACCAACTGCATTGAGCAGAGCTAAGCCAACCGTAAGATAACGCGTGTACTGCGTAATCTTACGCTGGCCGCTCTCACCATCTTTAGCAAGCTCGCCAAGAGATGGAATAACGGACTGCATCATCTGGAAGATGATCTGAGCCGTAATGTAAGGCATGATGCCCAGACTGAAAACAGACATGCGAGAAAGAGCGCCACCCGAAAATAGGTTAAGTACGGCCATTGCGCCATTCTGAGAAAGACCATTCTGATAAACAGAAAGCATCTGCTGGAATGGAGCACCGGGCACAGGAAGATACGCACCAAAACGGTACAGAAGAAGAATCAGTACCGTAAGGAGAATCTTTCCCCTTAGTTCCGGAACACGAAATGCGTTGGCGATTCCTTTACTCACTACTCGGCCTCAACCTTTCCACCGGCCGCCTCGATCTTAGCCTTTGCGGAGGCGGAAACCTTGTCGACCTTAACAGTGAGCTTCTTAGAAAGCTCGCCATCACCCAGAACCTTGACTGGGATGAAGTTGTACTTGATAACTCCCTTAGCAACCAGAGCCTCTGCGTCTACGGTCTCGCCGTCTGCAAAGAGTGCATTCAGACGAGCAACGTTGACTGGAGCGTACTCAACACGGTTGTGGTTAGTGAAACCAGGAAGCTTAGGAAGACGCATAGCCAATGGCTGCTGTCCACCCTCGAAGCCAGCGCCCTTGCCGCCACCAGAGCGGGAGAGCTGACCATTCATACCGCGGCCGGCAAAAGTACCATTGCCTGAAGAATTACCGCGACCTACGCGCTTACGATTTTTGCGCGAACCCACTGCGGGGCGAAGATCATTGAGCTGCATTATTACTACCTCTAGTTCTCTTCAACCTCGACAAGGTGCTTAACCTTGAAGATCATTCCACGAATGCTTGGGTTGTCAGGCTGCTCGACGGTATCGCCGATCTTGTGGAGGCCGAGGGCCTTCACCGTAGCAGTCTGGTCCTTCTTGACGCCTGCGACAGCGCCACGGACAAGCTTGATGCTAAGGTTCTTAGCCATCGTTAGTTCTCCTTTCCGACGAACATATCGCCGACGGTTAGGCCACGACGCTCAGCTGCTTCTTCTGGGCTGGAAAGCTCCTTCAGACCCTCAGCTGCTGCCTTAATCATGTTCAGAGCGTTGTCGGTACCAAGGGACTTAGAAAGTACGTTGGTAATACCTGCAAGCTCGAAGAGTGGACGAATAGGACCGCCTGCAATAACACCAGTACCCTCGAATGCAGGCTTAATAAGAACAGAACCTGCACCGTAGTGACCGGTGACTGCGTGTGGTACGGAACCAGTCTCGGTCAGTGGGACCTTGAACATGTTCCTCTTTGCGTCCTCGACGCCCTTCTGAATTGCCAGAGGTACCTCAGCGGAACGACCCTGGCCAATACCAACGTTACCCTTACCGTCGCCAACGACTACCAGAGCAACGAGTGACATACGGCGGCCACCCTTAACGGTCTTGGAAACGCGGTGAATATAAACGACGCGCTCCTGAAGATCCGTATCCTGCTGGCGCTTACGATCACGTGCCATTGAATCCTCCTAGAACTTCAGGCCCGCGTTGCGGGCGCCATCTGCCAAAGCCTTGACGCGGCCGTGATAGAGACGGCCACCACGGTCAAAAGTGACCTCAGTGACGTTCTTCTCGGCAGCGCGCTTACCGATAAGCTCACCTACGAACTCAGCTGCCTCCTTGTTGGAGCCAACCTTGCCAGTAGAACGGAACTCTGGGTCAAGCGTAGAGGCAGAGCAGAGAGTTCTTCCAGAAGCGTCGTCAATAAGCTGTGCATAAATGTTTGCGTTTGTGCGGTGAACTGCAAGACGCGGACGCTCAGGTGTACCAAAGACCTTGGCACGTACGCGGCGCTTGCGGCGTTCAAGACCCGCCTTTTTCGCCTGCTGCTTGTTCATTCCTTCTCCTTAGAGACATGCCATCACCTAACGGGGTGATGGTCTTTTAGCCTAAAAGTAGGGTTGCTTTACTTAGCAGCCTTACCGAGCTTCCTGCGGATGTGCTCACCTTCGTAGTGAATGCCCTTGCCCTTGTAAGGCTCTGGTGGACGCTTCATACGAATCTCAGCTGCAACCTGGCCGACCTTCTCCTTAGAAATACCCTTAACGGTAAGGTGAGTGTTATCAGGTACCTCAAAGCTAATGCCCTCAGGTGCAACATAGAGAACTGGGTGAGAATAACCAAGGGAAAGGTCAAGATCCTTGCCCTTAAGTGCTACACGATAACCAACGCCAGTGAGCTCAAGCTTCTTCTCGAAGCCCTCAGAGACGCCAACAACCATGTTGTGGATAAGGGTACGGACAAGACCCTGCTGAGCGTTGGACTCAGAGGACTCGTCAACGCGAGTAACGAGAATCTCCTCGCCCTCCTGAGCAATAGCAACAAGCTCAGAGAAAGTACGAGTCAGCTCGCCCTTAGAACCCTTAACGGTAACGGTGGTGTTATCAACTGTCACAGTGACTCCAGCAGGAATCTGGACAGGCTTCTTACCAATACGAGACACGGCTGTCTCCTTTCATTCCTGTCAGATTTACCAAACGTAAGCGATGACCTCGCCGCCAACGCCAGCCTTGCGAGCGTCGCGGTCGCACATCATGCCCTTAGAAGTGGAAACCACTGCAGTACCAAGACCACCAAGAACGCGTGGAAGCTTCTCAGCGGTGGAGTAAATGCGCAGACCAGGCTTGGAAATGCGACGAATGCCGCGGATAACCTTAGCGCGCTTCTTACCATACTTAAGGGTGATGTGAAGAGTCTTCTGAGGCTTAGTATCCTCAACGGTGTAACCCTCGACATAGCCCTCTTCGGTGATGACGCGAGCAATCTCAACGAGCACCTTGCTCGATGGCATGGATACGGAATCCTTGCCAGCTGAGTTTGCGTTACGAATACGCGTCAGCATGTCTGAAATGGGATCGGTAATTTTCATTTGATCCTTCTCCTTCGTTAATGATGAAACTGCGTGTCTGGTTCATCTACACCCGTGGCGCAGATGCCTTGACGCCAGAGCCCTGAGTCCTACCAGCTTGCCTTGCGGACACCAGGAAGCTCGCCCTTGCTCGCTAGCTCACGGAAGCACACACGGCACAGACCAAACTTGCGGTAAACGGAGTGGGGACGTCCACAACGCTGGCAACGGTTCTGTGTACGCGTAGAGTACTTCGGCTCACGCGAGGCTTTGACGATCATCGAAGTCTTAGCCACAAATCCTCCTTCAAAATGCAACTTGGCGAACGCCAAGATGACTTCAAACAATAGTGCTGGTGACTATGTCACCCGGCATCAAAGATGCCAACAGGATGCGCTTAATTTAAGCGCAGGTAAAAGTTAGTCCTGCTTGAATGGGAAGTGGAAGGCGTCGAGAAGTGCCTTACCCTCCTCGTTGGTGTTAGCAGTGGTGACAATGGTGATGTCCATACCGCGGGTGTGGTCCATCTTGTCAAAGTCAATCTCTGGGAAGATGAGCTGCTCGGTTACGCCCATGGAGAAGTTACCACGGCCGTCAAAGCTCTTAGCAGAGATACCACGGAAGTCGCGGATACGAGGAATTGCAACTGCGATCAGACGATCCAGGAACTCCCACATACGATCGCCACGAAGGGTAACTTTGGCGCCGATTGGCATACCCTGGCGAAGCTTAAAGGTTGCGATAGACTTGCGAGCGTGTGTAACAAGTGGCTGCTGACCAGTAATGGTACGGAGGTCGTTTACAGCGCCGTCAATTGCCTTAGCGTCTGTAGCTGCCTCGCCAACACCCATGTTGACAACGATCTTCTCAAACTTAGGAATCTGGTTAACGTTGGTGTAACCAAATTTCTCCTTCAGAGCATCACGCACAGATGCGTAGTAAAGCTCTTTAAGGCGAGGTGTGTACTTCTCGTCTGCCATGGTTTCTCCTTAACTCTTGGGGTTTTAAGTGCGGGGATCGCCTCGCACCTCCTAGTTTGGCGAACTAGGAGCCATCTGCATCCTCGAGACATACGTGTCCCATAGAAAGACGCAATGAACAATATTAGACCTTATTGAGCAAAAATGGGACGAGAATTTCAAGCTAGCTGATATTTTTTCGTGTCATCACACGACTTACATATGACACCGTACTTCTCGCCCAAAAGAAAACCCCGCTATCTGACGATAACGGGGTTTGAAGTAGCTCTTAGATGTTTCTTATAAAGCGAGAAACACGGGTAACTTAGAGCTCAGCGCCTGACTTCTTGGAGACGCGGACCTTGGTGCCGTCCTCCTTGATCAGGTAGCCAACACGAGTTGGCTTGTCGGTCTTAGGGTCGATAAGAGCAACATTGGAAGCGTCGATTGCTGCCTCTGCCTCAACGATGCCACCCTGCTGGTTAGCTGCGTTTGGCTTGACATGGCGCTTTGCAATTGCAACGCCCTCAACGACAACCTTGTTCTTCTCTGGATATACGCGAAGTACCTCGCCGCGCTTACCCTTGTCCTTACCAGTGAGGACCTCGACCTTGTCGCCCTTCTTGATCTTCATCTTAGGCATGTCGTTCCTCCTTAAAGGGTCTCAGGTGCAAGTGAGACAATCTTCATGTACTTGTGGTCGCGCAGCTCGCGAGCGACTGGTCCAAAGATACGAGTACCCTTGGGCTCACCCTCTTTGTTAACAA
Source organism: Atopobium sp. (assembly GCA_015259025.1). Classification (GTDB taxonomy): domain Bacteria; phylum Actinomycetota; class Coriobacteriia; order Coriobacteriales; family Atopobiaceae; genus Lancefieldella. Next base: position 11,051 of record JABZHE010000001.1, read on the forward strand.
GAACGCATGCGTTCTGGTCAAAGCGGATGTAGCTACCGTCCTTGCGACGGGTGTCCTTAGCGGTACGAACGATGACGCAGCGAACAATGTCGCCCTTCTTCACCGAACCACCTGGAGTAGCCTCCTGGACAGCGCCAATGATGACGTCGGCAAGGCCGGCGTAACGACGCTTGGAGCCACCAAGGACCTTGACGCACTTTACGCGCCTTGCGCCGCTGTTGTCAGCGACGTTGAGAATGGTCTCCATCTGAATCATGTGACGTTCCTCCGGAACCTAATTTCTCAGAGGTGCGCGTATTTGCGCACGTGAGAAATAATGATAGATACAAAACTAGGTTGAGCTAAAAGCTGTTTCCTAGGTGCTAATTACTTAGCGCGCTCAACGATCTCTGCGAGACGCCAACGCTTGGTCTTGGAAAGAGGACGAGTCTCCATGACGCGGACGGTATCGCCCAGACCAGCCTCGTTGTTCTCATCGTGAACGTGAAGCTTCTTGCCGATGGTCATCATCTTGCCATACTTAGGGTGGTGCTTACGGTAAGTAATCTCTACCGTAATCGTCTTCTCGCCAGAGATGGAGACGACGAGTCCGGTACGAACCTTACGCGCATTTCTGCTTTCGGTCTCTGCCATAACTTATCTCCTGCGATCTAGTTCTGCTCTGCGGATGCTTCCGCAGCAATTTGACGGGTGCGCAGCTCGGTCTGAACGCGAGCAATGTCGCGCTTAACAGCCTTGACACGAGCGGTGTTGTCCAGCTGGCTGGTTGCCATCTGGAAACGAAGATTAAAGAGCTCTGCGCGGCCTTCCTCGAGTTTCTTAGCGAGGTCTGCATCGCTCATAGCCTTGATTTCGGTGTACTTCATTAGTTCTCACCGTCCTGATCGGCCTTGGAGACAATCTTGGTCTTAATTGGAAGCTTGTGCTGAGCAAGACGGAGAGCCTCACGAGCAACTTCCTCTGGTACGCCATCAATCTCAAACATGATACGACCAGGCTTAACAACTGCTACCCACTCTTCTGGGTTACCCTTACCGGAACCCATACGAGTCTCTGCAGGCTTCTTGGTGATTGGCTTATCTGGGAAGATAGTAATCCAAACCTTACCGCCACGCTTCATCTCACGGGTGAGAGCAATACGAGCAGCCTCAATCTGGCGGTTAGTAATCCAGTGAGCCTCCTCTGCACGGATGCCCCAGGAACCAAAATGCAGCTGGGTATTACCCTTTGCCTGGCCCTTCATGGAACCGCGCTGTACCTTACGGTGCAATACACGCTTTGGAGCAAGCATTAACGGCCCCTCCTCTCATTGCGAGCACGACGAGGACGAGCGGAGCCCTCAAGAGCTGGGTTAGGTGTTGGCTGTCCAGGCATCTTCTCGCCGTAATAAATCCAAACCTTGATACCAACAGCGCCCATGGTGGTGCGGCCTGTTGCGGTACCATAGCCGATTGCAGCACGAAGGGTGTGCAGAGGCACGCGACCCTCACGGTACCACTCACGGCGGCCCATCTCAGCACCGTTCAGACGACCGGAGCACTGGATACGAATACCCTTTGCGCCAGCCTTGCGAGCGGACTGAACAGCCTTACGCATAGCGCGACGGAAAGCAACACGCTGCTCGAGCTGCTCTGCGATGGACTGAGCAACGAGGTTTGCGTCAAGCTCAGGACGCTTAACCTCGACGACATCAACGTTGACCTGACCCTTGCCGACCTTAGCAACACGCTCAAGATCTGCACGAAGTCCGTCAATCTCTGCACCCTTCTTGCCAATGACAATACCAGGACGTGCGGAGAAAATAGTTACCTTGACCTTATCGCCAGCGCGCTCGATATCAATACGAGCAACAGCTGCCTTCTCAAGGCGCTTCTCGAGATACTTGCGGATAGCAAGATCGTTGCCGAGCTGCTCGGCGTAGTCCTTATCGGCGTACCAACGAGAACGCCAGCTCTCGGTTACACCAAGACGGAAGCCTGTAGGCTGTACTTTCTGACCCATTCCTACGCCTCCTTTCGAGGTGCAACGACAACGGTAATGTGGCTCATGCGCTTGTTAATGCGGGAAGCCGAACCCTTTGCACGAGGGCGAATACGCTTAAGCGTTGGGCCTTCGTCAACAAAAGCGGTCTTGACTACCAGGTTGTTAGCACGGAGACCATTGTTGTTCTCGGCGTTAGCAACTGCAGAGCGCAGAACCTTAGCAACATCAGTAGCGGCAGCGCGAGTCGAGAACTGAAGAACCTCAAGGGCCTTCTCGACAGACTTACCGCGGACAAGCGCGACAACTGCGCGAGCCTTACGAGGAGCAACGCGAACATACTTAGCTGTTGCGCGAACCTCAATAGAATCGGTGTTCTTAGCCATTTACTACACTCCCCCTATTTGGCCTTGTGACCGCGGAAGGTACGGGATGGGGAGAACTCGCCCAACTTGTGACCAACCATGGACTCGGTGACGTACACAGGTACATGCTTACGACCATCGTGAACAGCGATGGTGTGACCGACCATCTCAGGGAAGATGGTTGAGGAACGTGACCAAGTCTTGATAACGTCCTTCTTGCCAGCCTCGTTCATTGCAGCGACACGCGCAAGGAGGCGAGTCTCCACAAAGGGGCCTTTTTTGAGACTTCTGCTCATTTATCTACTCCTACTCGTGTCTTACTTGGACTTACGACGGCGAATGATCAGGCGGTTAGAAGCCTTCTTCGGGTCGCGGGTCTTATAACCCTTGGTTGGCTTACCCCATGGGGTGACGGAAGGACGACCAGAAGTGTGGTTCTTACCTTCACCACCGCCGTGTGGGTGGTCAACAGGGTTCATGACAGTACCACGGACGGTAGGACGGACGCCTGCCCAACGGGAACGACCAGCCTTACCAACAACAATGTTGGAGTGCTCAGCGTTACCAACCTCGCCGATGGTTGCACGGCAGGTCAGAAGAACACGACGGAGCTCGGAAGAAGGCATACGCAGAACTGCATAGCCGTTGTCCTTACCCATGAGCTGGACGGAAGTACCAGCAGCACGTGCCATTGCAGCACCCTTGCCAGGCTGGAACTCAACTGCGTGAACAAGAGTACCTACTGGAATCTGCTCAAGAGTGGTGCAGTTACCAGGCTTGATGTCGATGTCCTTGGTACCAGAAAGAACGGTGTCACCGACGCTCAGGCCCTCTGGGCAAAGGATGTATGCCTTTGCGCCATCTGCATAGTGCAGAAGAGCAATACGAGCGGAACGGTTAGGATCGTACTCAACAGTAGCGACCTTAGCTGGGATATCATCCTTGCGACGCTTGAAGTCGATACGACGGTACTGGCGCTTGTGGCCACCACCCTGGTGACGGGTAGTGATGCGGCCATTGTTGTTGCGGCCAGCCTTCTTTGGCAGAGGCTCGAGAAGGGACTTCTCGGGCTTATCAGTTGTAATCTCAGCAAAGTCTGAGATTGTCTGGAAGCGCCTGCCTGCGCTTGTTGGCTTTAGATGCCTAACTGCCATAAACAGTATCCCTTTCTTCTCCGTTGGCTAGCCCGCTTAAGGGAAAGTCGAGCTAACACCGGATTACCACGGTACCGCGCGTATCTACTATGCGCGGCATACGAACCCGTACCTCAAAAGAGGCACGGGAGAAAAACCTTACTCAGCAGAGTTATTACCGAAGATCTCGATAGTCTCACCAGCAGCGAGGGTAACAATAGCCTTCTTCCACTGGCGGGTCTTGCCTGCCTGCTGATAACGTACACGCTTGTTCTTTGGCTTAACAGAAAGTGTGTTTACCTTGGTGACGTGTACAGAGAAGAGCTTCTCTACAGCTGCAGCAATCTCTTCTTTACCTGCGTTACGAGCAACCTCAAAAGTGTACTTGCCCTGCTCCATCAGATCGAAAGCACGCTCTGAAACGATAGGACGAATGATGACCTCATAAGGAGAGTTCATTATGCGAGCACCTCCCCAAGCTGCTTAGCAACATCAGCGGACATAACAAGTGCGCCGTTGTCGATCAGGAAACGAGTAGTAACCTCAGAAACACCGAAGACCGAAACCTTAGGAAGGTTACGGAAAGAGAGGTAGGTGTTGACGTCGTCGTCTGGGACGATGACGGTAACGCGCTTACCCTCAATACCGAGGTTCTGAAGTGCAGCCTTTGCCTGCTTGGTGGAAGGCTGAGCAAACTCGAGAGAGTCAACGAGGACAAGCTCGGAGTCTGCAACCTTGCCGGAGAGGACGGACCTCATAGCAAGCTTGACCATCTTGTTGTTAATACGACGTGCGTGTGAACGAGGGGTAGGTCCAAAGATGACGCCACCACCAGTCCACTGACCAGCACGAATAGAACCCTGGCGAGCACGACCAGTACCCTTCTGACGGTAAGGCTTAACGCCACCGCCGGATACCTCGTGACGGTTCTTTGTAGAGTGGGTACCCTGACGTGCGGATGCGTCCTGGCAGACTACAACCTGGTGCACAACAGGGATGTTTGGCTCAATGCCATAGACGTCAGAGGAGAGCTCGGCGTCGCCGACCTTCTTTCCCTCTACGTTCTTAATCTCATACTTGGACATGTTGTCTCCTTGTTAGCCTAAGTGTTTGCCTAAAGGCCCTTAGGCCATGCGGACCTGGACGAGGGCATTCTTGCCGCCAGGAACAGCACCCTTGATAAGCATGAGGTTCTGCTCAGCATCAACGCGGACAAGCTTAAGGTTCTTGACCGTAACGCGCTCTGCGCCCATGTGACCATACATGTGAAGGCCCTTACGAACGCGTGCAGGGTATGCGCACTGACCAATGGAACCTGGACGACGCTGGTTACGAGAACCGTGAGTCATTGGACCGCGAGAGAAGTTCCAGCGCTTAACGGTACCCTGGAAACCCTTACCCTTAGAAGTGCCTGTTACGTCAACAGCGGTGACCTCGGAGAAGTCAGCAACTGTGACAACATCGCCGGTCTTGTGCTCAGAAGCATCCTCAACGCGGACCTCGCGGAGGTAACGCATTGGCTCGACGCCCTGTGCCTTGAAGTGACCAGCCATTGGCTTGTTGACATGCTTCTCAGAGATGTCGCCGAAGCCAATCTGTACGGCATTGTAGCCGTCCGTCTCAACAGTCTTTACCTGTGAAACGGTGCAGGGGCCAGCAAGAACGACGGTAACAGGAACGACGTTGTCGTTCTCGTCCCATACCTGGGTCATGCCCAGCTTGCGGCCGAGGATGGTATTAACCATGCTCTTTCCTAACCTTCGGTGGTCATGGGACCTTGAGAGCACATCGGGTACTCTTCCCCAGCGGACCACGTCCTGTACATACTGCCTTTAGACATAATTGTCCTGTTTGAGCAGCCCGTCTACTTTACACTCATTTTTGACAAGAAACAAGCCTAAAATCTCTAAAAGATGAACGCTTTGTGAAGACCGTTTAATACCCTCTAGCTGCGAGATCTTTCTTCTCCCCTATTTTGCGAGGTCAAACCGCTGACCCGGGCGTATCCATTGGCGAGAAACCCGAAGAAATTTGAAAAATTTTTCTGAAAAATTTGCTAGAACAATTTTGTCCAAACAATTTGCTGGAACTAATTGTCGGAGAAATTGTGACGAGAGCTATCTGTCCAAAATTTTCTTGAGCAATGCTTCGCAACCCTCAGTAACATCCTCATACGTCAGGTCAAAATTGCCCGAATACCACGGATCAGCGATATCACGAGGCTTTTCTGTCCAGTCAAGGAGCAACGAAACCTTTCCAAGCGGATCATCCTTAAGCATGCGCATCATGTTGCGCAGGTTGTTGTGATCCATACCAATGAGGTAATCAAACTCCTCGTAATCTGCGCGAGTCATCTGCCTGGCACGATGATTGCCGCAATGAATCCCCTCCTGCTGCAATTTGCGTCGAGTGCGAGGGTCCACAGGATTACCGATCTCTTCTGTGGATGTTGCGGCTGAGTCAATGAAGAACGATTCTGCCAGACCGTTTTTCTCGACAAGGTCTTGCATGACATATTGCGCCATAGTTGACCTACAAATATTTCCGTGACACACAAAGAGAATCTTGGTCACGTGGGAGTTTTCTGGGCGTTCGATGTTCTGCTGGCTGCTTGTATTCTGCTGGCTATGCTTCATCTTTTCTCCTGCGCTTTGTGAAAGTATTCGCCCTCTAATTCTACGGGTTTCTCGCCAAGTACAGATGTGAGTTACGTATAGAAAAGTCTGCCTGAAAAGTGCAAAGAATCTGTATTTGAGGCACAGATTCTTTAACAAAATCAGGCAAATCCACAGAATCTTTTACATTTTTAGGCTTGAATTGTCAAAGCAAGTGCAACGTTTGGTGATGGTAGACTTCCCAAGGGCACTTCCAACCCAGACGCTTACGTGGTCTCAGATTGAGTTCATTATATACTGCCTCAATCTCTCTATCGCTAATCGATGAGAGGTCTGTACCTTTTGGAAAATACTCTCTGATGAGACCGTTAGTATTTTCATTGGTGCCCCTTTGCCAGGGATGATGTGGAAGACAGAAGTAGATACTTACTCCGATAGCTTCTTGAAGCTCTGCTGCACGAGCAAACTCAGATCCACGATCAAGCGTTATGGTTTTTACTACCTCACCTCTCAAAGCTTGCTGTATAGCTACATTGACATCGGCACTAGACCCTGATGCAGCTTTGCCACCAACAAGGTAGCCGCTCATACGGTCAACTTGTGTGACCAGGCGTGGACCTTTAGCTTTACCGATGACGGTATCTCCTTCCCAGTCTCCAATACGTTGGCGATCTGCAACCTCTTTTGGTCTTTCGACAAGTTCATGAGTTATCCGTATTTTGCCTCTGCGCTCTATGAGGTGTTTTGTATGCCGTCGTTTACCTCGGTGTCTAAGTCTTCTACGTACAGACTGTACACCTGGAAGTTCACAGTCTAGTTTCCCTGAGTGTATGGCTCTATATATAGTGCTACAGCTGACAGGAGCGTAGGAAAGTTCTAAGTGTAGTCTGCCTGCAATCTGCTCAGGTGAGAAGTGGCGACTACAGATAAGAAAGACAATACGTGCACGAAGGCTTGGATCATCGAGTAGGGTGCGTTTCTTGCAAGCCTGGCGTCGAACATCGGTTTTTCTCTGGGCAGTCGAGGCCCTATAACAAAGATGCGCCACTCCAATGATTGTCCAGCCGTTTCGTTTAATCTCCCGTGAAATACTTGATTTGTTTCGTCCGAGCTTACGAGCAATCTGGCTTATACTTTCATGATTTTTCCACCAGACCATAATGTCTTCGCGCTCTTCAATGCTAAGATGGCTATAGTGACCCATGGAAATCCTTTCAATGAACGTTGTCGTAAGCGCCATTGTAGACCCATGGGTCACTACCTTCTCTTTTGTTGTTGCACTAGCAATGAGAATTCAAGCCTTAAAAATGTAAAAGAAACTGTGGATTTGCCTGATTTTGTTAAAGAATCTGTATCTGAAATACAGATTCTTTGCACTTTTTAGGCGGGCTTTGAAGTGTGTCCGAAGCTGATTTCGAAAGCCCCTTCATGAGCGCTTTCTTGAAGCCTGATTTTCTCGCCATGTCTGAGTAATTTGGGACGTAACTGCGCCCGCGCACCCAGGTGGTAAAAAATGCGTTTAGTTGGAGATTTCATTTTTCTGCATACAACGTTTCCCCAGATAAAAGTTTTTGGTGCGGTAAAAAATCGTCTTAGTTGGAGATAAAACGTCTAATTTTCAATTTTCATTTCCAACTAAACGGCTTTTTTACCTTTTTCGGCACATAATTTTGAGGGTAAAAATTACGTATACATCAGAATGAATATAACCACTCAAATATGCAGGAAACTGACTAGCTGCCCAAAAATCGCACACTATTCTTCTCAATCATGCGCGGCTCAAGGATTATCTGGATTGAAGCGCCATCGTCCACCAACTCACCTGCGCTTTTCTGACCCGCTCCGTCAACCTTTGCAGCGACACCCGCGCCCGCACACCCTTGCAGCGCGCCTACCTGCGACCGGCGCGCTCGTCTAGCTTGGCGCGGACAGCGGCTTTGAATGCGGCAGCGTCTGTCATCCACGGAACGTGCTTGCCGCCGATAATGTTGAACGGCTCGTCTCCCTTAGCCAGCAGGTACACCAGCGCCGGACGAGGGTCGTCGTAAGCAGCGGAAACTGCCTCGTAAATGGCGTCGTAGCGGTCAAGGATAATCTTGTGCGCGGCGCCCTCGGGCGTGGCCTCGGCCATCTGAGCGCAAATCACCGCAGGATCTTCCATGTTGCAGTCCTCGGTGGTGTAAATCATCAGGTCAGCCCACTTGGCTGCCTCTTCCGGCAGCTCCTGGCGACGATTGTATGCCTTGCCGCCAACGGCTCCCATGACCACATAGCGGCCATAACCAGGGAATTCTTTGGACGTTGACGAGAAAAGCTTCTGGTAGGAAAGCTTGTTGTGGGCGTAGTCGACCAAGCCCGTGACCTTGTTGTCGGGCGAGCTCAAGAGCTCCATGCGACCTGGCACCTTAACGTTCATCAGCGGAAGCACGGCGTCCTTCTCGCGAATGCCCAGGTAGTCGGCAACGGTGATTGCTGCAAGAGCATTCTCCACGTTAAAGAGGCCGGACATGGGCAGCGCGGCGGCGCCGGTCCAAGTTGGCGCGTGCACGGTAAATGTGACCATGCCCTGGTGAGGGGTGATTTCGTCCGCCCAAACGGTGGCGTCGGAATTAGTTGTGGAGAAAGTCAGGACCTTCTCGCACCTTTGCGCACGCTCCATGACCTGGTTAAACATCATGGTGTTCTTGTTGATAACGGCCACGCGAGCAAGGTCAAAAATCTTCAGCTTGCTCTCAAAATAATCTTCAAAAGTAGGGTGTTCAACAGGGGAAATGTGATCGGTTCCAATGTTTAGGAACACCGCGACGCTCAGGTTGAGGCCAACCGTGCGGTCGTACTTGAGGCCCTGGCTGGAAATCTCCATGTCAACGTAGGGGAGGCCCGCCTCGGCGGCGTGCTTGAGGTGGCGCCACAGCTCAGGGGCCTCGGGCGTGGTGTTGTGCGCGGGCTGCGTGTCCTTGCCGTCAAACACCTCAATACCGCCGATCACGCCGCACTTGGAGTATGGCTCGTCGCCGTCGAGGATGGCGCGCAGCATATACGAGCAGGTAGACTTGCCTTTTGTGCCCGTGATGCCGATGGTCGTGAGCTTCTTGTCGGGATGTCCCGCAACGCCTGCAGCCGCGTAGGCCATGGCAAGGCGCACGTCATCCACGCGAATGGCGGCCACGTTTGGAGCAACTACCTGCAGCTCTTCCGCGAGCGACTGCTGGCAGAGGTACGCAACAGCCCCAGCCTCCACCGCACTTGCTAGATACGCTGGCGAGAAACTCGCGCCCTTGCAGACAAACAGCGAGCCTGGGGTGACCTCACGAGAATCGCTTGCAACATCAGTAAGCTGTGCGTTTTGATCAACCGCGTCAAGATGTGCGGTAGTGTACTCGATGTTCTTGCTGGTAAAGAGCGCCAGGAGCTCGTGTAATGTCATCCTCAAAAGTCCTTCGATAGCTGTTTGGCGCAAGCACAGCGCCCCAAAGACAGTATAAATAGTTTAGCCGTCTGCCCTCAATTATGCTGCCAACATCGCAACTTTCTTGGCCCTTGCACGCCAACCTCACACCTTTATGGCGAGAAAATCTTTGATTTTGCTTGACGTGGAGAGGGCTGCGAGGTATAGTACTTGTTCGCGCAGATGCGCATGAATTGCGGGGTGGAGCAGTCTGGTAGCTCGTCGGGCTCATAACCCGAAGGTCGTAGGTTCAAATCCTGCCCCCGCGACCATAAGAATTTCAAACCCGCCCTCGGCGGGTTTTTTGTTAGTAATCAGCGCTGGTTGGGGAGACCGCCTGACAAGCTGAAAAAACGCTTCTGGGCGCATCACCCCATCACCTCCGGCAATAAATCGCCCTCTACGCATCAAAGCCAAAGTTCAGCAAACGCTGCAACCTTAGCTCAAGACCCTTGTGATGATCGTAAGAATCCAGCAGACGTTGATACTTCGGAGCAGCAGCCGCCAGCTTATCAACCAGTGCATCTGTTGTCTGCCTCACTGAGCGCAGGGGCTCAGGATGGTTTTTACCTTCGTTTTCTCCGCTTGCAATGCACCAGCGAATGTTCGAACGCACATGGCTGGTATCAAAAGTTTCAACAAAATTAGGGAACCACGTGCTTGGGCTCGCAAGAAGGTACTGGTCAAAGCGGCAGGTTGTCTGCATCTCAAAAAGGCCGCACAGACCCGACAAAGAATAGCCTAGCAAGGTAAGAGGACACGTATCCTCTGCGGTATGAGTAGCTAGAGCAGCGTACTTCTCGACAGCTGGATGTACGACGTCTGAAAGAAATTCTTTTCCAAATCCTCCAAAATTTGGAGCTTCTGTTCGCGCGCTTGCCGCTGGCCAAGGGGAATAGCAGGCTTGATCAGACGGTGCGGTTATGGTGAGGCATTGGGGGAGCTTGGTCTCGTCAAGTTTCCCGGAAGTAAGAAGCGCAGCTATCTTTGGCATTAGCAGAGAGCCGTGGAGAATTACAAGAAGGCCAGGAACTTCGGAGCGTTCTCCGATAGTGATTGTATTGTCTGGCAGAGCTGATAAATCCATGAAGTTCCTCGTCTGACTTCGTCTGTTATTGCCTGTTGGTGCCGTCGTCGTCTCGCAGTAGCCGCCTCGTGGAATCGCCCCCTGTGGGGGAGCGCCCCTGTAGTGGTGTAGGTATTTTAAGCATTTCTCAACTCGCAGTCTTCTCACAACTCAAAAAGTAATATATAGTTAACTTTCAAAAAATCCGCTGCTTCTGTGTAACGCGCATTGTACGTTGTATGTTGTGCGCAAAAACGCAGCGTCACTTTAGAGAGGTATCGTATGATAAGAAAAGCCGGACCGTTCCGTCTTTTCATGGGAGTTCTCGTCGCAATTCTGGCAGCGAGCATTGTAATAACTTCAACGATGGGCGCCATTGGTGTGTCCCTACAAGACGCATATGCCGTGTTGATGCATCATCTTTTTGGCATGCCGCTACCGGAGGTTCTAGCTGCAGGAGGACCTGTCGAGAAGGTCGTTTGGTCGCTGCGCTTTCCCCGCATCATCTTAGGAGTGGTAGCTGGAGCTGGCCTTGCGCTTGCGGGTGTTGTCATGCAAGCGTCAGTTCAAAATACCTTGGCTGAACCGTATATTTTGGGCATTTCATCAGGAGCTTCGTGCGGAGCTACCTGTGCCATCATGCTTGGAGCCGGCGCAATACACGTCGTGGGAGTTTCTTCGGTACCGCTGTTCTCGTTTATTGGTTCAACAATAGCAACTGTAGGCGTTTTGTTGCTGGCATCTACCGGCGGACATATGACGTCGTCAAAGCTTGTTCTCTCGGGCATGATTTTGAATGCCCTGTTTACAGCTCTTTCTAATTTCATTATTACTATCGCCGCTAATGCTGAGGGCATGATGGATCTGAAGTTTTGGACCATGGGCTCCTTGGCACGAGCAAGCTGGGGAAATGTTGGTATTTCCGTTGTTGTAGTACTTCTCGTCAGTGTGTTTTTCTTAACGCAGTTCCGCTCCCTCAACGTACTTCTGATGGGAGACGAGGCTGCTACAACGCTTGGTCTCAATACCAATTTGTGCAGATGGGCATACTTGACCATTTCTGCGCTCATGGTTGGCACGCTTGTTTCATCAGTGGGAACCATCGGTTTTGTTGGTCTTATCATCCCGCATATTGCACGCTCGTTTGTTGGGTCCGATCACCGAAGGCTGGTGCCAACTGCGCTGGTACTTGGTGCTATTTTTATTCTCTGGGCAGATGCCTGCGCTCGTACCGTCCTAGGCAACGCCGAAGTTCCTATTGGCATTCTGACCGCTGTTGTTGGTGCGCCGTTCTTTGTCTACATCATGGTTGCACGTAACTACAGCTTTAGGGATGGTGAGTAGCATGCGCCTTGAAGTGCAAAATGTTTCGGTCACCATTCACAACAAGCCGATTGTAAAGGACGTCTCGCTTAACGTGGCAGATGGCGAGTTTGTGGGCATCCTTGGTCCTAATGGATCAGGCAAGTCAACGCTTTTGCGAGCAATTTATGGCCTTGGTCATCGCTATGACGGCCAGATTTTGTGGGACGAGCGCGACGCCACTGAGATATCCCGACGTGACTTTGCGCGTAAGGTTGCAGTTGTAAGCCAGTTTAACTCTCTGTCCTTTGACTTTACCGTTCGCGAGATTGTGTCGCTGGGACGCAGTCCTCATCAGTCGGCGCTGTCAAAAGAAACCGACCACGACGAGTCAATCGTTTCTGACGTTATTCAGAAAGTTGGCCTTTCTCGCTTTGAAGATCGATCTTTTGCCACGCTTTCAGGTGGCGAGAAACAACGTGTCATGTTGGCTCGTGCGTTGGCTCAGGAACCAGAGTTTTTGGTGCTTGATGAGCCTACTAATCACCTGGATATCACGTACCAGATTGATATTTTGCGCCTTGTTCGCAATCTTGGTATCAGCTGCCTGGCTGTTTTGCATGACATTGTGATGGCAGCTCATTATGTCGACCGCCTGTATTTCTTACAAGAGGGTTCCATTGTTTCCGAGGGTTCGCCTGAGGACATTGTGACCCCTAAGCTACTTGCTGATGTGTATGGCGTTGAGGGTGCGGTGAGGCCATCAGCTGCTGGAAACGGCATCAGCATTGATTACGTGTATTAATCGCCTGTTGAGTATCAACAGATGAATGAAAGGATATCCGATGGATCCTCGTGTAAGTTCAAATCTCTTTACGAGAAGGAATTTTTTGAGCATTGCGGCAGGATTTGCTGCAACTGCTGCTGGACTGGGCCTGACTGCGTGCAACAATGCTACGTCTAGCCCATCTACCTCTGCTTCAGAGGAAAAGAAGTCGGCCAATACGAGCTATCCCGTATTGTTCAAGCTCTATGACGGTGACGGCAACGAGTTTGAGGCCAAGTTTGACAAGGCTCCTGAGAGCGTTGTTACCCTGACAGATTCTGCAGCCGAGATTCTGCTGCGTCTGGGCCTTGGCTCCAAGAT
>JABZHE010000200.1:0-1803 GCA_015259025.1 Atopobium sp.
GTTGGGGTAGTAGCCATTAGTTCTCCTTAAGAATCTCTGACAGGTGAGAAGTTCCAACACCAAGTTGCTCAACGCCAAAATAATCAAGGATTGTCTCGGCCATGTCGGCAAATGTGGTGGTTGTACCAAGGTTGGTATTTGGCTTGACCTTTGGACCTGTGATAAGCAGTGGCACGTACTCACGAGAGTGATCAGTAGATGGTGTTACTGGATCACAGCCATGATCTGCGGTAATGATAAACAGGTCATCCTCACGAAGGCCCTCAATAATCTGAGGAATACGCTCGTCAAAGTAAGAAAGCGCGTTGGAGTATCCCACAGGATCGTTGCGGTGACCGTAAATCATGTCGGTATCAACAAGGTTGGTGAAGCACAGACCGTTGAAGTCTTTGCTGGTAGCCTCAATAGTCTTCTGAATTCCGTCTGCGTTGCAGGTGGTGAACTCAAACTCGGTCATGCCGCGATGAGCAAAGATGTCATAAATCTTGCCAATAGAAAGAACATCAAAGCCGTTCTCTTTGAGGCGATCAAGCATGGTTGGACCCGTTGGCTCAAGCGAGAAGTCATGACGGCGAGAAGTACGCTGGTATGGCCACTCCCCCTCAAAAGGACGAGCAATAACGCGAGCAACACCGTGCTCACCCTGCAGAATCTCGCGCGCAATGCGGCAATACTCATAGAGTTTCTCGGGACTTACCACGTCCTCGTGTGCAGCAATCTGGAAAACAGAATCTGCTGAGGTGTAGACAATCAGAGCACCAGTCTCTACGTGCTCTTTACCAAAGTCTCTAATAACATCGGTTCCGGAGTAAGGCTTGTTGCACAAAACCTTGCGGCCCGTCTTTTGCTCAAACTCCTCAATGACCTCCTGTGGAAAACCATCAGGATAGGTTGGGAACTTCTTTGGAGAAATGACACCTGCCATCTCCCAGTGGCCAACGGTGGTGTCTTTACCAGCGGATTTCTCCTGCATACGAGCGTATGCGCCCACAGGAGACTCGATTGGCTTCAGATCAACGTCGTACACAGTATCAAGCGCGCCATCAATATTAAGAAGGCCCAGCTTTGTCATATTTGGGATGTTAAGAACGCCACTTGTTGCGCATGCACAAAGGGTATTACTACCCTCATCTCCATATGCCGCTGCATCAGGCTCTTCGCCGATGCCAAAACTATCAAGAACAACTACAAAAACACGTTTAGGCATGCTACCTCCTAAAACGCCCGAAACAAGCATTTGCGCACGATACATACGCAAGCTAACTTATGTGGACGAGTCATTACTATTCATTAAATATATTATTACAGTTGCATAACGCCGACGCCCAATTTAAAGAGATTTTCACGATACAACCGTTTGCAGATACTAAAATTCTGTAAACGGTACGCAGCAAATGCTTAGAAAAATCAAGCAGGTAAAACAAGCGTGGCGAGAAAATCTTTGAGCTCACCAGGGAAAAATTAATGAATTCATTCTTTACAGACTCTAGCTGCTGTCTTATCGTTGTCCAAAGCAAGATTTAAGCACTAGCTTAAACAAGATAAGCACCTGTTTAGAAGTTTTATATAAGCACCTGTTTAGTCGGATTCTATTTTTGCTGCTAGGAGGCCTGATGCTCACCAATCGAGAACAGATGATTTTCAACTGGATCAAAGAGCAGCCTTCCATTACTCAGAAGGAAATTGCAGAGCGTGCAGGTATCTCGCGTTCTTCTGTTTCGGTTCATATCTCAAACCTTACTGCAAAGGGCGCAATTTTGGGCCGCCGCTACATTTTGAGCGAACGTCCCTACTTTATTGTGA
>JABZHE010000201.1:0-1797 GCA_015259025.1 Atopobium sp.
GATTCCAAATCCACCCCTCGTTGAGCAGCGCCGCATTGCCGAGCGCGTTTCAGAGCGGATTCCGCGCGTCGAGGAATACGGCAAGCTGGAGGACAAACGCGGGGCGCTGGACGCAGAACTGCCCGACCGCCTGCGCAACTCTATTCTGCAACTTGCGGTGCAGGGCAAGCTTGTACCACAAGACCCCAACGACGAGCCGGCATCCGCCCTCCTCGAGCGCATCCGCACCGAACGCGCCCAGCTCATCAAAGAGAAGAAGATCAAGGTCCCCAAAAGTGGCGAGAGCGTCATCTATCGTGCTTCCGATGGCGGCTACTATGAGAAGCGTGGCAAGGGCGAGGCTCAACCGATTGAGGTGCCTTTCGACATCCCCAGCAACTGGGAATGGGCCAGGGTCTCAACGGTATTCAACCTCGTTCGTGGGAGCGGTATCAAACGCACAGAGGTGACAGATGAAGGCATACCGTGCGTGCGATACGGTGAGCTATACACGACGTATGAAGCTGAAATTGTGAAACCCACATCGAAGACAAGCGAGGATGTGTTCGATAAAGCTCAGAAGCTTCTACCGGATGAGGCTGTTGCGACACTTACTGGCGAGAACGACACCGATATTGGAAGAACCGTCGTCAATTCGACTAATCAAACGATTGCTTTCGGCGGTGATTTGCTGGGCTTGAAAGGCGGATACATCGATGGCCATTTTGCAGCACTAAGCATGAATTCACCGTATATGGGGATTCAACGCACCGCACTCGCTAGCGGCAACATCATCGTTCATCTTTCTGCGGACAAGATTGGATCGTTTTTGATTGCTGTTCCTCCCATCGAGGAACAGAGACGAATTGTGAGCCGGGTGACGAGTCTCTTGGCGGCCATAGGTTAAACAATCATCCATGTCTCTATTTACGAAGGAGCAGGCATGGAGGATTACAGAAAGCACCTGGTTGAGAAAGGTTTCTCAGACCACACTATCCAATCATATGAGTATGCCATAAGGCAGCTGTACGAGCGTATCGGACTGCATCCGACGAGTACGAATCTGCTAGCCCACAAGGACTGGTTGACGGCCAACTACTCGGTCAAGACCGTCAACTTGCGCATCACCGCGATTAACTCGTACCTAGACTTCACCGAATTCGAAGGCATCAGGCTCAAGGGCCTACGGATTCAGCAGAAGCCGTACCTGGACAACGTTATCAGTCAGGCAGACTACGAGCACATGCGCGACTCGTTACTTCAAGATGGTGAGCTCTTCTGGCACTTCGTCGTGCGCTTTCTCGCATGCACGGGGGCACGCGTGAGCGAGCTTCGCATGTTTACGGTGGAGTCCGTTCGTGCGGGCCGTCTCGACATCGTATCTAAGGGCCAGAAGCTCAGGCGCATCTACATTCCCTCACGACTTGCCAAAGATACGGCCAAATGGCTGTGTAATATCGACCGTCATGAGGGATACATTTTCGCAAGTGCAGGAGAAAAACCCATGACAACCCGAGGGATAGCCATGGGCTTGAAGCGTTACGCCAGGAAGTATGGCGTCGACCCGGACGTCGTTTACCCACATTCGTTCCGCCACCGCTTCGCCAAGAACTTCATAGCCAAGTGCCCGGACATCGCCTTTCTTGCCGACCTTATGGGACATGAAAGCATTGAAACGACTCGCATTTACTTGCGCAAGACCAGCGCTGAGCAGCGCGAGGCTGTAGATTCTATTGTCGATTGGTGAACTGTCGCAATGCATTTGATACGACATCCGCGATTCTGCGCTGCTCGTCAATCGGCGGCATGAGCTCATCG
>JABZHE010000202.1:0-1793 GCA_015259025.1 Atopobium sp.
CGTTGCATAGACTAAAAAGCCACCCACTCTACACGAGTGCTACAGCTTTGCAAGAGTTTAGTCTGTAAGACAGTAAGCTCTCCTCCGTCATACAGGCTTTCTGGTGACAGGTTCCATGCGATCTCTGGGTGACGACGAAGCGTACCCAAACCAGAGCATGGAGCATCAATAAACACCACGTCAAAGCTTTGATTGAGCTCCTCTGGAACCTCTGGTAATGCAAGCTGTGTGGCATCAAACGTGAGTGATGTAACCTGATCTGAAAGTCCGGCGGTCTTCAATCTTCTTTTTGAAACGTGAGACTTTCCCTTTACAAGCTCAACAGCGGTAATGTGGGTATTCTCTTTATCTAGCACCTCAAATGCATGAGAGAGCAACAAAGATTTGGTCCCTCTACCCTGTCCAACCTCAAGCATATCTTGGTCTACATAAGATGCCGCGAGAAGTGCCACAAGTTGAGAAGCTAAATCTGCAGGAACGAGCTGGACTTTCTTCACATACGCATCAACGTTAAGTTGCGCGGGATTTTTTACCTCATATACATCTGGAAGAACTGTTTGCTGTAGCTCTAAAGAATTCTTCTGCATTTGTTGTTCTGATACGTTTCTCTGTAAAACATACACAGGAGCAGGGTTCTTTAAATTAAGAATAAGCTTTTGAGCAGCAGATTCTCCAAGCGATTCAATAATCTCCAAGCAAATCCACTCAGGAATGCCTGACGCCCAAGAAAGCTCTGAAGGTGTTTTTGGGTTCTTTGCACGCGTCAGCTGAGCTTCATCTTCAGAAATTTTTCTGAGCACCGCGTTTGCAAGACCAGAAGAACGCTTTGAGATAGACTTTACCAACTCAACACCTTGGCTGATGGCAGCATCGCGTCTTGTCTCTAAATATAAAACCTCAAATACAGCAATACGAAGAGCATCCTGTACCTTTGGTTCTAGGTGAATACCCGACTTAAGATGATTCTTTAGAGCCTCATTAAGCTTGCCTTTGGTAAGAGTCGCTCCCAGTGCAAGACGAGTAGCAAAAGCTTTATCTTGAACAGAAAGCTCCGAGAAGTCTTTTGACTCTCGTAGGTAATCGCGAATGCGTAAATTGTTGCGTCTGCACTCAAAAAATGCCTGATAAGCCACTCTTCGAGCGGGAGTAAGCGTAGCCATTATTGCAGCTTCTGCCAGGTCATCTGAGACTTCTGAAGTCCTGCCGCAAATGATTTAGCATCCATAGAGCGTTTACCATCTGGGCGCACCTCAAGAAGCTCAAGGACACCTTCAGTACAGCCGAGGAACAATCTATGATCTTGAACAACAACCGAGCCTTGAGTAACAGAAATATCACTTGGAGCTAGTTGAGCGGAGAGAACGCGCAAAGATCTGCCACCAACAGATACGCGAGCAGGAGCGGTATCAGAAGAAGCCTGAACTCTCAAAGCGTTTACCTGAACGGAATCTTCTGGAGCAAGCTTCATTTCTTGCTTGGTAACTTTAGGAGCAAACGTTACTTCTCGCTCATCTTGTACCTGCCACTCAAGAGAACCTTCCTTGAGCTCAGAAAGAGCCTGTGACAGAGCATCAGCACCTAGCTGTGCTAAAGCGTCAGTGAGCTGCTCAGTATTTTTGGAGCCAACCTCACACGATGCTTGCTTGCACCAATCTCCTGCGTCAAGTTCATGAGCAATCTTCATGATAGAAACGCCAGCAACAGCATCACCTGCGAGGATTGCGCGCTGAATTGGAGCAGCTCCTCGCCAGCGAGGCAGCAGTGATGCGTGAACGTTCAGAGCACCGTAAGGC
>JABZHE010000203.1:0-1772 GCA_015259025.1 Atopobium sp.
ATCCTAACTCGGCAAGCTCACAGTTCTTTATCATGCAGGCAGACAACTCAACTCTGAATGGAAATTACGCTGCATTTGGCACGGTAACAAGTGGAATGGACGTTGTTGACGCAATTTGTAAAGGCGTTAAACCCACCGATTCAAACGGAACAATTCCTGCTTCAGAGCAGCCAGTCATTGAGTCCATCACGATGATTGATTAGATTTCTTATATAAAATTTTGTTATGTTATCGAATGACCTGCAACGTTTTATAAAGTTGCAGGTCATTAGCGTATAACGAGCTTCTCATGATATACTATTGTTATCCGAGAGGAGTGGTGTTATGCGAGCTGTTGGAGAGTTTTGCGTTCACCCGGGTCAGGGCGTATGTCTTGTTGAAAATGTAGTTTCGGAGCCTACTCCGGCCTACATTTTGTCTCCTATTGGACAAAAACACCCTGTTCAGATTGTATTTCCTCTTGATCAAGAGTTCAGACTTCGTGATCTTATGACGCACGATGAGGCAACGAATCTTGTTGATACCTATCCTCAAATTGAGCTCATTACGTTCCATATTCATAATGCATCGCTTGAAGAATCGCACTTTAGGCGCGCGATTAGAGAAGGTTCTTGTAAAGACTCCTTTAGTATTGCTAAAACGTTTAGGGCTCGCATTGATAACGCACGCTCACTCAATAAGAAACCACCCGTTTCTCACGAGAGAATATTTAAGATGGCTAGCAATCGTGGTTTGTACGAGCTTATTACGGCGCTAAATTGTACCGTTGAAGAGATTCAAAAGGTCTTTAGCTCACGCTATGGCGTAGAAATTGGAAAGGCATAGAGTACAATTAACCCATCCGTTCAAGAGATGGGAAATTATGACTTCAGAAACATCTGCAAATCGTGCTGTTGTTACTGTTTTGGGCAGCGATGCTCCAGGAATTGTTGCAGCAATTTCTACCACTTTGGCCGAGTCAAATGCCAACATCTTAGATATCGCCCAGACTATTTTGTCTGGTATTTTTACCATGACAATGTTGATCGAACTTCAGGATGCTGAGTCTTTCTTGAGTCTCAAAGAGCGTCTTGATACCGTCTCAGAAAAGCTTGGTGTACAGGTAAACATGCAGCGTGAAGAGGTCTTCACGTTTATGTATCGTCCTTAAAGAGGTAGTGTTTTGTCAGAGCTTTCAACAGAAGAACTCATTGCTCAGAAGCAGTCTTGGCTCAATCAAGATGCATCAAATCTGAAAGTAGAAATCGTCTTCTCCGATATGGATGAAACATTTCTCCATACCGATAAATCTCTTGATGATAACAACATGGCTATGCTGGACCGCCTGGCTGAGTTAGGTATACCTTTTGTGCCTTGTTCCGGACGTGCGTTTAACGTGCTGCCAAAAGAAGTTGTGAACCATCCTGCTTCTAAGTACGTGGTGTCTTGCGATGGCGCCATTATTAGAGACCTTTCTACCCAGACGGTACTGCACGAGTCTACTGTTACCAAGGAGCAGGCGCTTGAGTTGTATCAAAAGCTTAAAGACCTTCCTGTCACTTTTGATATTTTTGCAGACGGTGGTGTTTATCTGGAGCGCTCAAGGCACAATCTTATCTCTCAGTTGGATATTCCCGCAGATCATGCAGCATTTATGCAACGCTCGCGTACGCCCTTTGACCAAAGCGTCGAGGAGTTTATTGACAGCGTAACTACCATTGAGCGACTTGGCTCCTACTGGTCAGTTGCAGAAGGCGAGAAGTACCAGGCACTTGTAGCAGATGCTGTTGCCT
>JABZHE010000204.1:0-1752 GCA_015259025.1 Atopobium sp.
GCTGAAGAGTATGTGGTTATTATGGAAGGCTTTCCCGAGACCGCTGCACGTATTCCTCAGATGAAGGTTTACGAGCGTGAGTGTGACGAGAAAGTCCAGCACATTATGAAGGAGCTTTACGCTTCCTTTGTCACACCATTTGAGCGTGAGGACATCTCTGACTTGGCGCTTCGTCTTGATGACATCGTTGACGGAATGAATTCTGTTGCTGAGCGCCTTGATCTCTTTAACGTTGACGATACTCGTAAAGAGGCTATGCAGCTTGCTGAGCTTACCCTTCGCGCATGCAAGACAGTCCAGGAGATGCTGAGTGTTCTGAGTGACTACAAGAAAGATCCTACCGTTATGGAGAAGGCCATTGCAGTAGGACATGTTGAGGACGAGGGAGACCTTATTTACCACAACGCACTCTCTCGCTTGTTTCGTGATGAAATGCCTGGTCGCCACACCGTTGCTTGGCTTCGTATTTTTGACCGCATGGAGACTGTTCTGGATTACTGTGACGACGCGGCGGGAGTTGTTCGCTCCGTTGTTATGAAGAACGCTTAAGTTCGTTTTCTGCTAACGGTATATACAGACTAAAAACTGCCTTCCGCCGGGAGGCAGTTTTTATATTCTCTTTTTGTCCGGTATTGGGGTTAAACTGTTTATATAAAAGAAAGCGGAGGTGCCATGAGCGGCTTCAAGCGTTTTTGCTACATACTCTATGTTCTTGCAAGTACTTTTGTGTTTTTAGCCCTTGCTTTAACGTGGTTTGGTCCTTGGACACACCAGGCAACTAATCTCTTGTTTACCAAGCCCTACCTTATTGCTCTTAACGCTTGTGCGGCTATTAGCATCTTTGGTCTTGTTGTGGTGTTGTTTAGAGCTCTATTTATTAGAAAAACAGTAAAGCTCACGGTGGCCACTGTTGAGGGCGGAACAATCTCCGTTACAAAAGATGCTATTTCTTCTCAGGCAGCACATATCATTGAAGAAGATGGAACGTGCCTAGCTCACCGTGTTAACGTGCAGATTTCTAAGAATAATTCTGTAGCTGTACAGATTGATATTCTCCCTAAAGAGCCTGTTGATGTTACTGCAAAGGGCTCTGAGTTCTACAACGCGCTTCAGTCTGGTCTTGCTATTGTGTGCGGACCTTGTGTTTCTAGCATCAATCTTTCTTTTATCAAGCCAAGTTCCTTCTCGCCAAAAGATGAAGAGGGCACGTCTTTATCCCAGGCAAAAGAGGTTGTGCCAGAGCCAGAGATTGTAGAAGAGCAATCTTACGAGCAACCTTCCACTCAAGCCGCTGCTCAGCAGACTGGTAAAGACATTCGATTGAGTATTTCAGAGCCAGATGCAAAGGAGGTCACAGACAATGGATAAAAGCTTCTTTCAGAAGACGCAGGAGAAGTGCAAAAAATACGTCGTTGACCATCCAGGTGCCATTATTGGCGGATTTTTAGGCCTCTTATTTGCAATTCTTTTGTTTACGTTTGGCCTTTTTAAAATGCTAGTTGTTGCATTGTTTGTACTGGTAGGAGTTGCCATCGGTCAGATTTTTGACGGAAAGGCAACCATTTTGGCAAAGATTCGTTCCTTATTTACGGACAGAAACTAGATAGGAGAGAGCTGTGGCAGAAGAGCTTACCAATTCGCAAGAGACCACCTCTGAAGAAATTGTTCCTGCAGAAGAGACAACAGATGTTCCTTCCGATGCAGATCTTGAGGATACAGACTCTCTTACATTTTCTGTCGGAGTTGTCGAGA
>JABZHE010000205.1:0-1749 GCA_015259025.1 Atopobium sp.
GGGAAATAGGAGGCAGCTCAAAAGTTGATCTAATAACGCTTTACAACCTGACGATAACATCCTCAGCTGGCTGGCGACGCTTTTGGACAGGATCCATATCACGATAGCCCAGGCTAAGCATGCAGGAAACGCCAAAGTCGTTGTACTGTCCACCGTCGAGAAGACCTTCTTCTTCCAAAATCTTATCGACTGCCTTGCGGTTAAAGCCTTCGATTGGGCAGCTATCGACACCAATCATAGCGGCCATGGTAAGCATGTTTGAAAGCGCAATGTAGGTCTGCTTGCAAGCCCAATCAAAGGTTGCACGCTCGTTGCCTGCCAGGTCAAATATGTTCTCCTGGAAGTTTTTGAAAGCAGCCGCATAGATTGGCTCAATGTCTGCAGGAAGCTGCTTGATGTCGTGCATCATGTGCTTGACGTAAGCAGACTCTGCGTTAAGGCCTTTGCGAGCAAGAAGAATAACCAGGTAATGAGCACCATTAAGGGATGCGCGAGCTCCATAGCATGGCTCGTAAAGTTTCTCTTTAAGACGAAGTGACTGCTCAGAGGCTTGATTGTCACGCAAATTAACAACCAAAAAGCGCCAAGGCTCTAGGCCATAGGAGCTTGGTGCCAAACGAGCGGCCTCAAGAATTGCGTCAAGGTCCTCGTCAGAGACGTTTTTGGTTGGGTCATACTTTTTGGTTGCAAGTCTCCATTGGTAGGACGAGAGAACTTTGTTTGCAACGTGCTGTGCGGAACAGGCCATGTGAGGTCCTTTCTTGTGATTGGTGTATCGTTGAGCTGGGAGATGTGGTGGACTGGGGAGCGCTACAAGCTGAGCGTTGCTCGGCGAGCGTGCTACTCGGAAAAGATAAAGCGACCAGGTTGTCCAAGCTCCCACGTACCCTTGAGATCAGCAGCAAGCTCAAAATGCAGCTTGGAGATGCCCAGGTCGTAGTCTTGGACAAGGTGGCGCTGGTTAGGCATAGACGCACTTACCACGCCATCTGTCAGGTCAAATACAACGGGAAGCTTGTTGATAGCGGTCGGGCATGCCAAAACCGCATTAATGCCACGGTTAAACCACTCGGGCATCTGCTCTGGCTCAGTTGGTTCGCCGTTCGCCGTCATAATCTGCGCAGGCTTCTTGGTGCGCAGGCGAATTGCGGTGCGAATGCCCTCCTGCTTGAGCGGAATCTTCTCCGGAGCGTATCCGATAGAGATAATAATGCCCAGCTTAAGGCTGTTGTACTCGTCGCGAGCTAGGGTCTTCCAGTCCATGGTCTCGGCAATCCAGCAGGAGCCTAAGCCCAGCTGTGTGGCGAGAAGAACGATCTTCTCGCCATAGTAACCGATGAGCTCACGAGCAATTGCGTCTTCGCAATAACCTGCTACGTAGTGGTAAATGGGGCCGACAATAGACCTGTTCTTCATGTGGACGGAGGTGCCATCCTCGAGATGAGGACCTTCGATGGTAAGGATTGCGGGGTGATCGGGTGCAACCTCTGCCATCTGGGCATTTGCGACGTCAATGGCTTCTTGGAGCTGAGAAAGTTTCTCTTGCTCAATAGGCTTTTGGTCGTAGGCGCGCAGGGAAATACGCTGGTCCATGGCTTCTTTTACGTCCATCGTGGTCCTTCCTGGAGCAAGGTTAGAGCAGAGAGCCAAATTGCTTAACGTAGAGGCTCTTGATTATGGTGATAAGAACCATATACCCGCTCATGAGTGCCACTAACCACCCAAAGAATGACAAAGGCAGAGCAACAA
>JABZHE010000206.1:0-1729 GCA_015259025.1 Atopobium sp.
CTCAAAAACGATGCAACAGACGGTCACGCTATTGCGTACACCGTAGCAGAAGAGAACGTTCCTACTGGATATACCAGCGCAGTCTCGGGCAACCAGACTGACGGATTCACGGTTACCAACACCGAGATTCCACCAACCGTTCCACCTACCACCCCACCAAACACTCCTCCAAATACCCCACCTGCAACTCCTCCATCAGAGACTCCAAAGAAGCCAAAGAAGAAGCAGCCAAAGCTTCCTGAAACAGGCGACTTCTCCGAGATTGCTCTTGTTGCAGTAGCTACGGTGGGCAGCGTTATTACTACGCTCGGCTTTGCTCTGAAGGATCGCCGTAAGTAAGGTGGCGTGAGGCGGCACAAGTAGCGCCATGAGCAAAAGTCGCTCGCACTGCTCGTACTTCTTGTGCCAAGCTCCACGAACTTCTCGCACACATCCCCGCTTCACACGTTGAAGCGGGGATTTTTTGTGGCAGGTTTGTTTCCTTACAGCACGAAATCGCAAAATTGCGTATAGTAGATGTTTGACAAAACGCATTGGGCAAAACGCAAATTAAACACAAAGGAGCCCCAATGGCCAGAAGGTCACATTCATCTCAGAATCGTGGTCGTAACAGCCGCGACAGACACGAAGATGCCTTTGAGTACGATACAGAGGACTTCGCACAGGACGATTATGACGCTTATGATCAGGGCGCATATCAGCCTCGTACGCTGGGCAGCGTTCGCAGCGCAGGTGCAAGCTCTGCACGCAACAATCACGAATCTCACGGCTCCAGGTTTACGCGAGAGCCTTTGATTGGTCAGACCAACGTCGGCGACGAGTGGCCCGAAGAAGCTCCAGCTCAGCAGCAAAAACATACCCACTTTGCTGCGCATAGAGCAGGTGCGGTAAGCCACGCTCCTTCTCGCGCAGAAGGCGTGAGCGCATACTCCAAGAAGCGCCAAGGATCTTCTCGCGGTCGTGGTCTTAAGATTTTTGCGGGCATCTTAGGAACGTTGCTGCTGGTAGCAGGCGTAGCGTTTGCGTGGTGGATGCTGGACACTAACTCAAAACTTCGCCAGGGCTTGGATGCAAACCTGCAGGCAACACTGGTTCAGGTTGCTCCTTCCGACCCGTTCTACATGCTGCTTCTTGGTGTCGATAAGGACGAAGGGCGCGCGGAGAACTGGGGCGATTCCGACGCAAACTTCCGCGCCGACACTATTATTCTGGCTGCGTAGACCCTAAGAACAAGAAGATCACTCTGATTTCCATCCCCCGAGACACTATGGTTGACCTGGGAGAACACGGAAAGCAGAAGATTAACTCCGCATACAGCTATGGCGGTGCATCCGGAATGGTCGAGGCTGTTTCCAAGCTGGCAAACGTCAACATCTCACACTATGCCGAGGTAGACTTTGAGTCGTTCACCAAGATTGTGGACTCCATCGGCGGCATTACGGTCAACCTGCCCGTTGCCGTCTCTGACATGCAATACTCGGGCATCGACCTGCCCGCCGGCGAGCAGCAGCTCAACGGCCAGCAAGCGCTTGGTCTTTCTCGTAGTCGCCACGCGTACGACAACTACGGTGCCGGCGACTTCTATCGCGCGGCTAACCAGCGCATGATTCTAACGGCCATTGCCAAGAAGGTCCTCCAGCTGGACCCCGTTTCTATGTCGGGCGCTGTGTCTACCATGGCTGAGAGCGTAACTACCGACTTTAACGTTACCGATATTGTGGGCCTGGCC
>JABZHE010000207.1:0-1726 GCA_015259025.1 Atopobium sp.
TCCTCGATCTCGCCGTCGCCTAGAAGTGCGTAGACGCGGTAGTCCTTGTTGAACTTCTTGCCAGCCAGCGCCATGCCAACAGCGGTGGAAACGCCCTGGCCCAGGGAGCCGGTGCTCATGTCAACGCCAGGAGTATCGTTCATGTTTGGATGACCCTGAAGTCGCGAGTTGAGCGCGCGGAAAGTCTTGAGCTCCTCCTTGGGGAAGAAACCGCGCTCAGCCAAGACGCCGTAAAGCGCTGGGGTAACGTGACCCTTTGAGAGAACAAAGCGATCCCTGCAGGGGCAGTTTGGCTTGGTGGGGTCTACGTGCATCTCCTTGAAGTAGAGATACGTCAGGATTTCTGTTGCAGAAAGCGAGCCACCGGGATGGCCGGATTTGGCCGTAAAGACCTGCGTGAGGATGCTTTTGCGCACCTCACGAGCAACCTGTTTAAGGTCAACGTCCATGTAATTTCCTTTCACGTATTGCGTGCGAGAAACGCAGCAGGTCGGCGCCACGCGCGGGCCGGAGCTGCGTGCGAGAAACGCAGCTGGTCGGCACCACGCACGGGCCGAAGCCACGTGCGAAAACCGCGCTTACAGACCGAACTTCTCGGTAAGCTTTTCCTTCATTTCATCCTTATCAAGGATGTTGGAGAGAACGATCTTCTCGTCTTCTGGTATGCCGGCGATAAAATCCTCAAGGTCGCGAGCAACAATAAAGAGGTCAGCTGCGCCAGGAGTAACGTCGGAAACGGTTGAGTGCTCAACCTCGACGCCGCTCACGCCCAGCTCATTCAGGACGTCCTGGATCTGCATCTCAACCATAAGGCTGGAGCCAAGTCCACTTCCGCAACAACAAAGAATCTTCTGGATAGCCATAAAAGCCCCTTTCAATTCACCACGTGTGATATGTGGGTTACGTGGGTTAAAAAGTCGGGCCCCATCCAAGGACGAAGCCCGACCTAGATACCTAGATTCTACTCGCATTTTCTGCAGCAACTGCGATGTTTAGCTGCAATTCTGTGAGCGGATGCTACTCGGCCTTCTTCTCTTCTGCCTTCTTAGGAGCAACAAGGTTGAAGAGAATTGGGAGGCAGAAGCAGACAACGCAGATGCCCGTGAGAACTGCGCCCTGGACGTTCAGAGCAACGTTACCAAAGATCAGCGCCATGATGGAGAAGTCAGCGTCGGAGAAGGTAGCGGAGGTGAAGCCCATGAGAGTAAAGACTGGCATGCATAGTGCAGGCAAGAAGGTAATGAGCAGGCCGTGGACAAAAGAGCCAGCGATGCAGCCCTTGATGCCGCCCTCGGCGTTACCAAAGACACCTGCGGTTGCGCCGCAGAAGAAGTGAGGAACAACGCCTGGGAGGATCAGGGCAATAGCTGCAATCTGTGCATTAATGACACCAAGGATAAGCAGACCCAGGATGCCGCCAACGAAAGAGCTCAGGAAGCCGATGATAACGGCGTTTGGAGCATAGGTGAATGCGATTGGGCAGTCGATTGCAGGCTTTGCACCAGGGACAAGCTTCTGAGCGATACCCTTGAATGCAGGAACAATCTCGCCAATGATCAGACGGACACCGGACAGAATGATGTAAACGCCGCCAGCGAAGGAGAGGCCGCGGGTAAATGCCCAGACAATCCAGTTAGTGGTGGTCTCGGTACCAATATTCAGCAGGTCGCCGAGGTGCTGAAGGCCCGCATACTGTGGGTTAGAAGCAAACTCTGCTGCGGTAGTT